>NZ_JBEXKC010000016.1:0-115351 GCF_040609475.1 Streptomyces sp. NPDC004667
GCCACGGGCTGCCCCGCCGCCCTCGCGCGGGCCGGGGCCGCCGTCCGGCGGGCCGAGAACACCGACGCGACCTGGACCGGCCCCACCACCGGGCCCGCGGCGGTACCCGGCAAGACCCTCGTCTACGTCGCCCAGACCATGACCAACCCCGGGGTCGCGGGCGTCGCGAAGGGCATCGGGGAAGCCGCGGACGCCATCGGCTGGAAGGTCCGGGTGATCGACGGCGGAGGCACTCCCGCAGGGATCCAGGCGGCCTTCAGCCAGGCCGTCACCCTCAAGCCCTCGGGCATCGTCATCGGCGGCTTCGACCCCGCACTGACCTCCCAGCAGGTGGCGCAGGCGCGGGCCGCGCACATTCCGCTCGTCGGCTGGCACGCGGTGGGCTCCCCCGGCCCGAACGAGAGCGCCGGCCTCTTCACCAACGTCACCACGAAGGTGGAGGACGTGGCCCGGATCAGCGCCGACTGGATCATCGCCCGCTCCCGCGGCAACGGCGGGGTCGTCGTCTTCACCGACGACTCGATCCCCTTCGCCCGGAACAAGGCCGAACTGATCAAGAAGCAGCTCGCCGGCTGTCCCGGCGTACGGCTCCTGGCGTACGAGAACATCCCCATCCCCGACGCCGGAAGCCGCACCCCCCAGGAGGTCTCCTCCCTCCTGGCCCGCTTCGGGGACCGGTGGACGGATTCCGTCGCCATCAACGACCTCTACTTCTCGGACGCCGCCCCGGCACTGCGCGCGGCCGGCGCACCGGGTTCGGGGCCGCCCTTCAACATCGGCGCGGGCGACGGCGACCCCTCCGCGTTCCAGCGGATCAACAGCGGGCAGTTCCAGGCGGCCACCGTCCCCGAGCCGCTGTCCCAGCAGGGCTGGCAGATCGTCGACGAGTTCAACCGCGCCTTCGCCGGCCGGCCCGCCAGCGGGTACGTCGCCCCCGTCCACATCGCCACCGCCGCCAACAGCCGTGGCCTCACGTCCTGGGACCCGGCCGGCTACCGCGAGGCGTACCGGCGGATCTGGGCCCCTTCCGGTTCGTGACCGGGGCCCCTCCCCGTCCGCCCGCGCCCGCGCGGGGGGCGCAAGGCCGCAATGTTCGGGGAACGTACGGATGGCGGCGCGCCCGCCGGGCGGCCGGGGCTCCGCGGTTAGCATCGGCGGGGTTCGCCGCGCGTGAGGGGAAGTGATGACGGAGTCCAGGGGCCTCGTGCTGGTCGTCGAGGACGAGCGGCACATCGCCGACGTGCAACGGCTCTACCTGGCGCGGGAGGGCTTCGGCGTGCACGTCGAGGCCGACGGGACCGCCGGGCTCGCCGCCGCGCGGCGGATGCACCCGGTGGCGATCGTGCTGGACATCGGCCTGCCGGGGCTGGACGGCATCGCCTTCTGCAAGGCCCTGCGGGACGCCGGCGACTGGACGCCGGTCCTGCTGGTCACCGCGCGCGGCGAGGAGGCCGACCGGATCCTCGGCCTCGAACTGGGCGCCGACGACTACCTGACGAAGCCGTTCTCGCCGCGCGAGCTGGTCGCCCGGGTCAAGACGGTCCTGCGCAGGGCGGCCGGGCCGCCGGGCCGGCCGGCCGGGACCGTGGGCCGGCTCAGCCTGGATCCGGTCAGCCGCACCGTCCTCCGCGACGGCGAACCCGTCGACCTCACCACCACCGAGTTCAACCTGCTGGCGCACCTGTTCCGGCACCCGGGGCAGGTCTTCACCCGGGAACAGCTGCTGGCGCGGGTGTGGGGGTACCCCGGCTACCGCGACACCCGGATGGTCGACGTGTTCGTGTCCCAGTTGCGCGCCAAGCTGGGGGACGCGAGCCCGATCCGCACGGTCCGCGGCGTCGGCTACAGCGCGACGGACCCCCGGACGTGACCCGGCCCCGCCGCGGCTCGCTGGCCCGCAACATCGTGGTGCTGACCACCGCGGTGGCCGCGCTCGCGGTGGCGCTGACGGGGCTGGTCGCCTGGCAGAGCGCCGCGCACGCTTCCGAGCGGCGCGAGCGCGACCAGCTGGCGCGGCAGGCCACGGTGCTCGGCCGGCTGCCCGTCCTGTCGGAGGCCCTGTTCAACGGAGCCCAGGCGCTGGGCGGGCCGAACGGGGTGGAGCTCGCGGTGGTCTCCGCCGACGGGAGGGTCGGCGGCGGCGCCACCCCGGCCGTGGGCCTGGCCGTGAAGGCGGCCCTGCTCGCCGGCGAACCCGTCTCCACCACCGCCGTCCTCGGCGGTCAGGACGTGCTGCTGGTGGGGCGGCCGGGCGTGGGCGGCGGCGCGGTCGTCCTCACCGAGCCGTACGCGGTCGTCACGCGGAACACGAACGAGATCCGGCGCAGCGTGATCGTGCCGCTGGTCGTCGGCATGCTCGGCGCGGCTCTGGCCGGAGCCCTCATGGCGCGCCGCATCGCCCGTCCGCTCGTGAAGGCCGCGCGGGTCGCGCACCGGCTGGCCGACGGCGAGCGGGGCGTACCGGCCCCGGTCGACGGGCCGCGGGAGACGCAGGACATCGGGCGCGCCCTCAACGTCCTGGACGCGGCTCTGGCGCGCAGCGAGAACCGGCAGCGGGAGTTCCTGCTGTCGGTCTCCCACGACCTGCGGACCCCGCTGACCGCGCTCCAGGGGTACGCCGAGGCGCTGGCCGACGGCCTGATCGAGCCGGAGCGGCTGCCCGAGGTCGGGGGCGTCCTGGCCGGCGAGACGCGCCGGCTGGACCGGTTCCTGGCGGACCTGCTGGACCTTGCCCGGCTGGAGGCGGACGGGTTCCGCCTGGAGGTGGCCCCGGCCGACCTGGGCGCGGTCGTCGCCGAGGCCGCCACCTTCTGGGCCGGGCCCGGCGCGCGCGCCGGGGTCGAGCTGCGGGTGGAGCGGCCGGAGCCGCCCGTCGTCGTGGAGACGGACGCCTTCCGGGTCCGGCAGCTGGTCGACGGGCTCGTGCAGAACGCCCTGCGGGTGACGCCCGGGGGCGCGCCCGTGGTCCTCGCCGTGCGGGCGGCCCCGGGCGGCGGGGCCGAGGTGCAGGTCCGCGACGGCGGCCCCGGCCTGACCGAGGACGACGTACGCGTCGCCTTCGACAGCGGGGCCCTCCATGCGCGCTACCGGGACACCCGCCCGGTCGGCAGCGGCCTGGGGCTGGCCCTCGCCCACCGGCTGACCGGCCGTCTCGGGGGCACCCTCCGGGCCGACGGTCACGGCCCGGAGGGCGGCGCCTGCTTCACGGTCGCCCTCCCGCGAACGCCCGGCCCGGCCTGAGGCCCGGACCGGCCTGAGGCCCGCCGCGGCGGTGCGTCGGCGCCCGTGCGCGCCGTCCTTGGTCCCGGCGGCGCGCGCGGGCCCGTACGTTCCCCGAACAATGCGCCAATGATCCCCTTACCCGGGCCCCGCACCGTGGGACCCATGAACACCGCACCGTCCGGCGGGCCCGGACTCCTGCACCGCAGCGGGCGCTGGTGCGCCCGGCACGCCTGGCGGATCGTCGCCCTGTGGGTCCTGCTCCTGGCCGGCCTCGCGTCCGCCGACCACGCCTGGGGCGGCACCTTCGCGGACGGCTTCTCCCTGCCCGGCACCGGCGCCCAGACCGGCGCCGACCTGATCGAGGCGCACACCACCGGCGCCGGGGGCACGGCGGCCCCCCTCGTGCTCCACACCGCGAGCGGTACGGTCGCCGCCCACCGGGAGGCGGTCGCGGCGGCCGTGGCCGGCCTGGACCGGCTCCCGGACGTCCTGTCGGTGGCCGACCCGCTGAGCACGCCCGGGGCGGTCTCCCCGCGCGGCGACACCGCCCGGGTGACGGTCCGCTTCGACGGCAACCCGGCGGGCTTCGACCCCTCCTACCTGGCCCGGGTCGACGCGGCCGTGGAGCCGCTGCGCGCGGACGGCGTCACCGTCGAGTACGGGGAGCCCCTCGGGCAACTGGCCGCGGCCGGATCCGCCGACCGCGTCTCGGAGGGCATCGGGCTGGCCGTCGCCGTAGTGGTGCTGCTGGTCGGCTTCGGCAGCGTGGCCGCGGCCGGGCTGCCGCTGCTGACGGCCGTACTGGGCCTGGCCGTGGGTCTCGGCGCCCTCGGCCTGCTCGCCGGGCCGTTCGACTTCGCCCGGGCGTCCCCGACGCTGGCCGCGATGATGGGCCTCGGCGTGGGCGTCGACTACGCCCTCTTCCTGACCACCCGCTACCGGGCCCTGCTGCACGCCGGGGCGGAACCGGCCGACGCGGTCGGGCGTACGGTCGCCACCAGCGGCCGTGCCGTCCTGGTCGCGGCGGCCACGGTGGCCATGGCGCTGGGCGGGCTGTGCGTGTCCGGCGTGGGCTTCATCGGGACCCTCGGCGTCGCCGCGGGGATCGGCGTGGTCGTGGCCGCCGCCGCGTCGGTGACGCTGACGCCCGCGCTGCTGGGTCTGCTCGGCCGCCGCGTCGACCGGCTCCACGTGCGCACACCGGTCGCCGAGCCCGCCGGGGAGTCCGACGTCTGGCACCGCTGGGCCCTCCGGGTCGCCCGGCGCCCCCGGGTCTTCCTGGCCGCCGGTCTGCTCCTGCTCGGCGTCCTCGCCCTCCCGGCGGCGTCCATGCGGCCGGGGCACGTCGACGCCGGGGCGCAGTCCACCGCCAGAACGGACCGCCGGGCGTACGACCTGATCACCGAGGGTTTCGGTGCCGGCGCCAACGGCCCGCTCACGATCGTCGTCCAGCTCGACAGCGGCCGGGTCGCCGACCCGGCCCGCCGCGAGGACCTGGCGGCCTCGCTCGGGCGGCGGCTGGCGGCCGTACCGGGCGTGGCCTCCGTGACGGCCCCGGTCGCCGGCCCCGACGGGGCCCTGCTGCTGTCCACGGTCACCCCCGCCACCGGACCGCGGGACCCGGCGACCGCCCGGCTGATCCACACCCTGCGGGACGAGACCGTCCCGCGGGCCCTGACGGGCACCGGTGCCACCGGCTACGTCACCGGCACCGCCGCCGCCACCCAGACCTTCACCGACACCCTGGCGGGCGCGCTGCCCCGGATCGTCGGCGTGGTGGCCGTGGCCGCGTTCCTCCTGCTGCTCACCGTCTTCCGCAGCCCGCTGATCGCCCTCAAGGCGGCCGTGCTCAACCTGTTCTCGATCGCGGCCGCCTACGGGGTGGTGGTCGCGGTGTTCCAGTGGGGCTGGGGCGGGGCGCTGTTCGGGGTGGCCGAGCCGGTGCCCGTCGAGTCGTACGTGCCGGTGATGATGTTCGCGATCGTCTTCGGGCTGTCGATGGACTACGAGGTCTTCCTGCTCGCCCGGATCCGCGAGGTCTGGCTGCACCGGCGCGACAACCACCTGGCCGTGGCCACCGGTCTCGCCGCCACGGCCCGGGTCATCACCTGCGCGGCGCTGATCATGACCAGTGTCTTCCTGGCGTTCCTGCTCTCCACGAACGTCGCCGTCAAGATGCTGGCCCTGGGCCTGGGGGTGAGCGTCGTCCTCGACGCCACCGTGGTCCGCCTGCTCCTGGTGCCGGCGTCCATGTACCTCTTCGGGCGCGCCAACTGGTGGCTCCCCGACCGGCTGGACCGGCTCCTGCCCCGGCTCGACCCGGAGGGCCCCGCCCCGGCGCCCGCCCCCGAGACCACCTTGGAAGCCGTCCCCGCAGCCGCTCCCGCACCCCTTCCCGGAGACCGACGATGAAGCGCGTCCCCCTCGCCGGGACCCGGGCGGCCCTGCGCCGCCACCTGCTCCTCACCGTCACGTGCGCCGTGGCCGCGGTGGCCGTCGCCGCGACCGGTGCGGCCGAGTCCGCGGCCGGCGCCGTGATCCGCCACCGTGTCGCGAAGGCGGCCCCGGGACTCGGTGACGCCCTCACGGTCGGCGTCGGTGGCGACTGGGCCCTGTGGGACCTGGCGCACGGGAGCATCCCCCGGCTCGACGTCGGCAGTGACGACGCCCGCGTGGGCCGCCTGTCCGGGGTCCGCGTACGGGCCCGGCTCGACGACGTCCGCTTCGGCGGGCGGGCCACCGTCGGCGGCACACGGGCCGAGGTGACCGTCTCCCCGGGGGCGATCGCCGACGCGATCCGGGCCGCCGCGCCCGCGGTGACCGTGGCCTCGGTGACGGCCGATCCGGCGGCCGGCACGGTGCTCGCCGCCGTCGGCCCCGGCGGCGCGGGACGGCTGACGCTGCGTCCCGCCCTCGCGGACGGCAAGGTCACCCTCGCCGTAGACGGGCTCACCGTCTTCGGCCGCACCGTCCCCGCCGGCCGGCTCGGCCTGGACGGCCTCGGGCCGGGTCCGGACGCGCGCGCCGCCTACCCCCTCGGGCTCAGGGCCACCGCCGCCGAGGTCCGGGCCGACGGACTGCACGTGTCCCTGGAGGGCGGCCCCGGCCCCCTTCCCGCCGCCTGACGGCCCGGGGCGCGCCCGGACCCGCGCGGAGGGATGCTGGAGGGGAGAGGGACCCGGGGCGTGAGGAGGCACGTCATGACACACGCCGAACAGTGGCAGGTGGGCGTCTACCTGGACGAGGAGAGCGGCACGACCACGGCGCGCGCGGTGCTCGACAACGGGACGTCCATCATGACGGGCCGCGGCAAGGCGCGCTGCAACCCGCAGGACGTGGAGGTCGCCGCGATCGGTGACGAGCTGGCGGCGAGCCGGGCGATGCGCGACCTGGCCGGCCAGCTGATGCGCGCCGCCGACCGGGACCTGGCCGCGATGGGCGCGGTGCCCGAACGGCCGCGCACCGGCTACGGCTGGCCGGACGACGCACCGGGCAAGGGCTGACCCGAACACCCGGCCCCGTGGGAACGCGCCCGGCCCCGGACCGGAGCCGGGGCGCGCCCGCCGGGCCCGCGGACGACCGAAAGCGTGATCCCCATGACTGCAGCCGCCGAAGCCCACCGGCCGGTGACGGTGACGGCCGAACTGGACGCACCCCTGTCCCGCTGGATGTGGCTGGTGAAGTGGCTCCTCGCGATCCCCCACTGCATCGTGCTCGCCTTCCTGTGGATCGCCTTCTTCGGGGTGAGCGTGGTCGCCTTCTTCGCGATCCTCTTCACCGAGCGCTATCCGAGGGCCCTGTTCGACTTCAACCTCGGGGTGCTCCGCTGGTCCTGGCGGGTCTCCTACTACGCGTACGGGGCCCTCGGCACCGACCGGTACCCGCCCTTCAGCCTGGGCCCCGAACCGGACTACCCGGCACGGCTCGACATCGCCTACCCGCAGCACCTGTCCCGCGGGCTGGTGCTGGTGAAGTGGTGGCTGCTCGCCATCCCGCAGTACCTCGTGGCGGGCATCTTCACCGGCGCCCTGCACGGCGGCTGGTGCCCCGGCGGCCTCATCGGGCTCCTCGCGCTCATCGCGGTCGTCACCCTGGCCTTCACCGAGAAGTACCCGCGCGACCTGTTCGACCTGGTGATCGGGCTCAACCGCTGGGTGCTCCGCGTCACCGCCTACGCCACCCTCATGACGGACCGGTACCCGCCCTTCCGCCTCGACATGGGAGGCGAGGAGCGGCCCACCACGGGCTGACGGGCGTCCGTCCGGGGCCTGGGCGGGCATGAGACGCAGTTCACAGGGGGGTGCGGAGCGGCTCCGGGATTTCGCACGTCCTGCAGCGGCAGACAGAATTGTCACTCCCGTTACGCAGCGTGCCTTGAACGTCCAGGAGTTCCCATGCCGAGCCCCGCCCTCCGGGACCGTGCCCACACCTCCTCCACCGTGCTGCGGGAGCGTGCGGAGCCGCCGGCGAGGGCTCGGGCGCTGGTGAGACGGGCCGGGGCGGGAGCCGGGGGCACGGTGGTGATCCGGGGGGCCAGCGGCAGCGGACGCAGCTCCGCGCTGCGGGCCCTCGCCCGGGACACGGAGCGTCACGGGACGACGGTCCTCAGGGCCCGGTGTTCCCTCCAGGAGGCCGGGGTCGACTTCGGCGTGGTGCTGCAGCTGTTCGACGGTCTCGGTCCCTGCGAAGGCCCGCAGGACGTCGACGACTGGGGCGGGTCGTTGCACGGCGCCGACCTGCCGTCCCGACTGTGGAGCCTGCTGCGGTCACGGGCCGCGTCCGGGCCGGTGCTGCTCGCCGTGGACGACGTCCACCTGGCGGACGCGGTGTCACGCCGCTGGCTCGCCCAGGTGACGCGGCGTCTGGACCGGTTGCCGGTCGTGCTGGCGGTGACCGAACGGTGGCAGTACGACCTGGTGCTGCCGCGGCCCTCGTTCACCGACGCCTGCCGCGTTCCGGCCGACGAGATCTGCCTGCTGGCCCCGCTCGGTGCGGCGGCCGCCCGGACCCTCGTGCACTCCGTCCTCGGCGACGACGCGCCGCACACCCTGACCGAGGAGTGCGTCGGCGCCGTCGGCGGCAACCCGATGCTGCTGCACGCGCTCCTCACGGACCTGCGGGAGACGGCCGCCGGGGGCCCCCTCCCGGCCCGTCTGCCCGGGAGTTGCGCCGACCTGCGTCCCGGCGCGTTCACCTGCGCGGTGCTCCGCTGGCTGCACGACGCGGGCGCCGAGACCGCGGACGCCGTCCGGGCCTTCGCCGAGATCCAGGACGAGGACGACGCGCTGGCGCTGCTGGTCGCCGTGACCGATATCGACCCGTCCCGGGTGCGCGGCTGGACCGGCGAACTCACCCGTCAGGGGCTGCTGCGCGTCGACCCGCGCGGCGGCCGGCCGGTCTTCGCCCACCCGCTGCTGCACGAGGCCGTACGCGGCACGTGGGAACGGCACCGCCGCGCGGACGTGCGCCGACGCGCGGCCGAACTGCTGCACCACCGGGGCGATCCGGAGGAGGCGGTGGTGCGCCACCTGCTGCCGATACCCGCCGTGGGCGCTCCCTGGGCCGCCGACGCGCTGGCCGGCGCCGCGGCGAAGGCCGTCCGCGACGGGCGGGCCGACGAGGCGATCGTCTGCCTGCGCCGGGCGCTGCGCGAACCGCTGTCCGTCGTCCGCCGCAGCGAGGCCCTCATCCAGCTGGGCTGTCTGGAGGTACGGGACGAACGCGCCTGCGGAGTGCGCCACCTGGCGGAGGCCCTGCGTCTGCAACGCTCCGCCTCGGGGCGGGTCCGCGCCGCCACCGCGCTCGGTACGGCCCTGGTGGCCCGCGGCGAGGTCCACACCGCCCTGGACGTGCTGGCCGAACTCGCGGAGGGTTTCGCCGACTCGACCGACCTCGCACACGCGGTGCAGGCGGCGACCGCCCTGATCTCCTCGCACGACGGGGACAGTTGGCTGCGGGTGGTGGCCGGACTGCGCCGCATCGAGGAGCAGGCTCCCGACGGGATCGCCCCCACCGCCAGGGCCCTGCTCACCGAACACGGCGCGACGGCCGGCCGGTTGTCGGCGGCCGAGGTCATGGAGCGGGTCCGGTCGCTGACGCGGACCTCACTGGACCCGCTGCTCGAACCGTACCTCTACGCGTCGGCCGCCACGCTGGCCCAGTGGGCGGACGAACTGGCCGAGGCGGACCGGCTGGTGGCCCGGGGGCTCGTCGCCTGCCGGACGCCGAACCTGCTGCACCCCGGCCACCAGAGCCTGCTGAGCGTCGCCGCGGAGGCCGAGGTGATGCGCGGCCGGTACGCCGCGCTGCTGGCCGACACCGCGCTGTGGGACGTCCTGCCGGGCGACCTGGCCGCGCCCGGCACGGAGAACGCCCATCTGCGCGCCCAGGCGATCATCGCCCTGACCGAGACCGGGCGGCTCGCCGAAGCCCGCCGCCTCGCCTACGCCGTGACGGCCGGGGGCGCGCACGGCTCGTGGGAGTGGAACGAGTTCCTGTACGCGCGGGGTCTGCTGCACATGGCGTCGGACGAACCCGACCGCGCCCTCGCGGACCTCCTGGAGTGCGGCAGGCGCCAGTCCGCCAGGGAGGTGGAGAGCCCGATCGTCACCCCGTGGCGCTCCGCCGCCGCCGACTGCCACGTGGCGCTCGGGTCTCCGGAGCGGGCCGCCGTGCTGGCCCGGGACGAGCTCCGGCTGGCCCGCGCCTGGGGAACGCCCCGCGCGGTGGGCCGGGCGCTGCGCGCCCTGGGCGTGGCGCTCGGTGGCCGGCACGGGCTGGAACTGGTCGAGGAGGCGGTGGAGCTGCTGCGCGGCACGGCGGAGCCGCTGCCCGAGCTGCTGCCCGCCCTGGTGGCGCTCGGGCGGTCCCTGCAGGACTCGGGTCAGAGCCGGCGGGCCCGCGCGGTCTTCCGCGAGGCCGTCGAGCGGGCCGAACGGACGGGAGCCGTACGGATGAACCTCGTCGCGCGGGCGGCCCTGCGCGACTGCGGGGCCCGCCCCCGGCGGACGCGGCACACCGGAACCGCCGCGCTCACCTCCAGTGAGCGCCGGATCGCGCAACTGGCCGCGGCCGGCCACAGCAACGTCGAGATCGCCGAGTTGCTGCACCTGGCCGTGCGGACGGTGGAGACCCATCTGACGCACTGCTACCGCAAGCTCGGCATCCGCCGCGGGGACCTGGCCGTCGCCCTCGGCACGACCGGCTGAGCCGACCGGGCCCACTCGTCCGGCTGGACCGGCCGGACCGGCTGACGGCCGGACCGGCCGAACCGGCGTCGTGGTGATCAGGGGGAAACCCCACGACACCCACGAGCGTAGGAGCGGGCGGGCGCGGGGGGCAGTACGGGAAGGGCAGACCGGAGGGAAACCACCGCGCCCTTTCGTTGCCCGCGAGGGCGCCGGCTCTGCCCTCGTCGTCGGGGCGCGCGGGCGCGGGCCGCGGATAGCCTGCGATCCGGACGTGTCCGCACGGCGGTCGCAGCGCCTTCCCCGTGGTCGTGGTCCCGATCTCGTGGTCGACCACGATGGCCGCGCCCCGCCCGATGGGAAAGGGTGGGAGCCGGTCGTGGGAAAAGGAGTTCTTCACCGTGCTGCAGTTCGTCGACGACGTCCGTACCTCCCGCCGGGTGGCGGTCGCCCTTCACGCCCCGGACCCGATCACCCGGGCCGGAGCGATGAGCCACCTTCGCCAGTACCCGGAGATCGCGCTCGTGGACGACCCCCGGCAGGACGGCGCCGACGTCGCCGTGCTCATCGCCGACGCCTTCGACGAGACGGTCCTGTCGAGGCTGTCCCGGCTGGTGCGGGCCGAGAAGGTCGGGGTGGTGCTGGTCCTGGACCGGATCCGGGAGGCCGAACTGCTGGACGTCGTCGCGTGCGGGGTGACCACGATCCTGTGGCGCCGCGAGGCCACGGGGCCACGGCTGCACCAGGCCGTCCTCGCGGCCGAACGGGGCGGCTGCGAGCTGCCGCCCGATCTGCTGGCCCAGCTGATCGGCCACATGGGGCGGCTCCAGGACGGCAAGGCCGGCGGGCAGGGCACCGCCTCCGTCGCCCTGGGCATGGTGCCGCGGGAGGTCGACGTCCTGCGGCTGGTGGCCGACGGCATGGACACCGCGGAGATAGCGGTCGAGCTCGCGTACTCGGAGCGCACGGTCAAGAACATCCTGCACACCGTGACGACCCGCTTCCAACTGCGCAACCGCGCCCACGCCGTGGCCTACGCGCTGCGCGAGGGCTACATCTAGCCCCGTGCCCGGCGGGGTCCGCCGGCCGGGGGCGCCGTGAACCGGCCCCTGCCGTCGCGGGGTTCCGCGACGGCAGGGGCCGGGGAGCACCGGTCAGGTGCGGTACGCGTAGTACACCGCGTCCGGGTAGGACGCGATGAGGCTCGCGAGCGACTTCCGGTAGGTGTTCGTGGAGTGGTACGTGACGTAGGGCATGCCCGCGCTGCTGCGGTACGTCACCATCATGGAGTGGTCCTTGGACCCGTCCTTGTTGAAGTCCACCTGCACGATGTCACCGACGTCCGTCTGGTAGACGTTGGCCAGGTTGGCCGCCCGCTGGTTGGACAGCGTGAACCAGGCCCACTCGTTCGCGCCGACCCAGGAGTCGGACTGCTTGGCTCCGTCGTACCACCAGTTGCGGTAGTCCGAGGTGGAGCCCGGAACGGCCTTCCAGCCACCCGCCTTCAGCGCCTGGCTGATGAAGTTGGTGCAGTCACCACCCGCGCCGGAGAACTTCCGGTACGCCGGGTTGTAGTTGCTCCAGTACTTCTCGGCGTACTTCGCCATGGCGGCGTAGTCGTAGGCTCCGCCGGTCTTGGCCTTGGGCTTCGCCGGCGCCGGGTACTTGGTGGACGCGGGCGTGCCGTCCGGGTACTGGTTGCCGTCGTCCTTGACCACGTTCGCCTTGGCCGCCACGGGCTCGTTCACCGCGACCGGGCCGTTCTCCTGGGACTTGATCGAGTTCAGCTCCCAGGCACCGCCCTTCTTGCTGGTGAGCTTGAGCTCGTACCGGGTCCGGAAGTCGGTCGTCGCCGGCTCGTCCCCGCGCAGCTTCTTGTACGTGAGCACGGTCTGCTCGGTGACCTCGACGGTGGCCTTCCCGCCGGTGACCGTGGCCTTCTCCACGGTCACCTTGGTGTCGGCCTTCGTGTAGGCCTCACCGAGGTCCGCGAGCCGGGTCCGGCGGGACTTCAGCGACGAGAGTGCGGAGTCCTCGTCCTTCGCCAGCTGGGCCGACATGCGGCTCTTCGCGGCGTTACGCCCCGAATTGCGATGCCCTCCCTGGTCCTCGACCAGGGCATCGGAGCGCTGCGACAGCACGTCGCTCGCAAGGCGCCCGAAGGTGTCGACCGTCTTGCGGTCGGCTGCTTTGGGGCCGGATTCCGCGCTCGCGGAGGAAGCGAGCAGACCTGCGGTCACCACGCCCACGGTCAGGGCCGCGCCGGCGGCGAGCCTGAACCTCTTTGGTATCACTATTTTTCCCCTTGTCACCCGGTCCACTCGAACCGAGGGACGGAATTTTCGCACAACTTGACGACCCCTTCGTTCCATTCCGTTTGTGCGGCCGGACCCACGGCACGTTTCCCTACTCACCCGTACGGAAACGGACACGTTCGGTCGCTGGGCGACCCCACAGCAAGTGCCTCTAGGGTGTGGGGCAAGAGCAGCAGAAAGGGCATGCGCAGTGGGCAGGCAGGAAAAGGCCGGAAGCGGCCGATCGCGGGACAGAAGGGTGGTTCCGGACAACGGCGGTGGCGCCCCCTCGGGCCGTCGCGGAAGTTCCGGTTCCCGTCGCAAGCCCCGCGCGACGGCCCGTCGGCGCATCACCCTCCCCCCGGCGCTCGTCGCCGCCGCCACCTCCGCCGCCACCAGGGCCGTGGCCGCGGCGCGCCCGTGGCTGCGGCGCCTGCGCCCCGCCTACCCGAGGCCCGGCCGCACCGGCTGGCGGCGCTGGGCCCCCTCGTGGCGCCAGTGGCTGGGCGCGTGCCTCTACGCCTTCACAGGCATGGTCGGCTTCGTCGCGATCGCGTACGCCACGACGGACATACCCGACGACCTCAACTCCTTCGCCAAGCAGCAGGACAACATCTACTACTGGGCCGACGGCTCCACGATGGCCAGGACGGGCTGGGTCAGCCGGCAGGAGATGCCGCTCGACAAGGTGCCCCCGAAGGTCCAGGGAGCCGTCCTCGCGGCCGAGAACGCCAGCTTCTACTCGGACCCCGGAGTCTCCCCCTCCGGCGTCCTGCGCGCCGTACGCGCCGCCGTGACGGGGGGCGAGACCCAGGGCGGGTCGACCATCACCCAGCAGTACGTGAAGAACGCCTACCTGAGCCAGGAACGCACCCTCTCGCGGAAGTTCACCGAGCTCCTGCTCGCGGTGAAGCTGGACAACCAGAAGCCCAAGAAGCAGATCCTCCAGGACTACCTCAACACCAGCTGGTTCGGCCGCGGCACCTACGGCATCCAGCGCGCCTCCCAGGCCTACTACGGCAAGGACGTCTCCCAGCTCAACGCCAGCGAGGGCGCCTTCCTCGCCTCGCTCCTCAAGGGAGCCGGCCTGTTCGACCCGGCCCTCGGCAAGGAGAACCGCGAGCGGGCCGTCGAACGGTGGAGCTGGATCCTGGACCGGATGGTCGCGACCGGGCAGATATCGGCCGCCGAGCGCGCCACGTACAAGACCTTCCCCGAGCCCTCGGGCACCTCCCTCTCCGGCACCCCCGGCGCGCAGACCGGCTACCTGGTGGAGCTGGCCAAGCAGTACGCGGTCAAGTCCGGCCACATCAAGGACTCCGACTTCGACCTCGGCGGCTACCAGGTCTACACCACCTTCGACCAGTCCCGGATGACGGCACTGACCGCCGCCGTGCAGAACGCCCAGAAGGGCTTCGACGCGGAGAAGCGCCCCGACACCGACAAGCACGCGAAGATCGGCGCGGCGAGCGTCGCCCCCGACGGGCGCCTGCTCGCCGTGTACGGAGGCCCCGACTACCTCAAGCAGGGCTTCAACGAGTCGAACGCGACGACGATCCCGGCCGGCTCGGCCTTCACCCCCCTCGTGTACGCCGCCGGGCTCGAAGAGGGGGTGCTGCGCACGCGCGGCAAGGCCCGTACGCCCCTCTCCCCCACCGCCACCTACGACGGCAACGACCAGGTCACCGTGCAGACGCCCGAGGGCCCCTACTGGGACCGCAGCGGCAAGGTGGTCAAGGGGCGCAACGACGGGGGGCGCAACTGGGGCCAGGTGACCCTGCGCCAGGCCGTCGCCGACTCGGTCAACACCCCCATGCTGCAGCTCGGCCTCGACGTCGGCCTCGACCGGGCGGAGGCGTTCGCCGAGCGCTCGGGGCTGCTCGCGTCGAGCCTGGGCCCGCGGATCCCCACCTTCGCCCTCGGGGAGAACTCGACGCCCAGCGCGATCCGCATGGCCGGCGCCTACGAGACCTTCGCCGCGGACGGCATGCACACCGACCCGTACTCGGTGCGCTCGGTCAGCCGCAACGGCGCCGCCGTGCCGATCGACCCCCCGAAGCCGGTCCGGGCGATGTCCGCCAAGACGGCGCGCACGGTGACGGAGGCCCTGCGGGACGCCGTCACGGAGGGGTCCGCGAAGACGGCGGGCAAGACCCGCCCCGGCGCCGCCGGCAAGACGGGCACGACGGCCGCGAACACGGCGGGCTGGTTCGTGGCCAACACCGGGCAGGAGTCCACGGCGGTCGTGGTCTACCGGATGTCGCTGACCGACCTGATTCCGCTTCCGCTGACCGGGCTGGGCGGTGACGCGCCCGGCACTCCCGGCAGCGAGCGCGCGGTGCGGCTCTGGGCCGACTACGTCAAGGCAGTGAAGTAGCCGGGCGGGCGGCGCACCACGCGCCGCCCGCCCGTGACCCGCCCCGCGACGTGCCTCGCTACTTGATCAGCTTCTTCCAGTCCGGCGCCTGCGCCGGGTCGAGCATCCGCAGCTGGGCCAGGACCTTCGGGTCCTGGACGTCGAGCCAGTCCGACAGCTCGCGGAACGACACGCAGCGGACCTCCTGGCGCGGGCAGACGTCCCTCATGACGTCCTCGACGGCCTTCATGTAGATGCCGCCGTTCCAGTCCTCGAAGTGGTTGCCGATGAACATGGGCGCCCGGCTGCCGTTGTAGACCCGGTTGAAGCCGTTGAGGTACGACATCCGGGTCTGCGTCTGCCAGGCCGCGAACTTCGTCGGGTCTCCCTGGGTGGCGTCACCGGACTGGTTGTAGAGGAAGTTGAAGTCCATGGAGAGGACCTGCGCCTCCTTGCCCTGCAGCGGCACGAGCTGGAGGGGAAAGTTCCATATGCCCTGCAGCTTGGACGGCCACATCTGGAAGTCCCCGGAGGAGCTCGCGTCGTAGCGCCAGCCGTACGGCTTGATCGCGGTCAGCAGGTTCTTCTGGCCCTCCAGGCAGGGGGCCCGGCCGCCGACCATCTCCCGGTCCGGGTCGAAGGGCAGGGGCGCCTCCTTGGTGAACCCGGTGTTGGTCTTCCAGTTCTTCATGAAGGAGTACTGCTGGTCGATCTCGCTCTTCCACTCGTCGACGCTCCAGTCCCCGCCGCCCTTGGGACCGCAGAAGTGCCCGTTGAAGTGCGAGCCGATCTCGTCGCCGTCGGCCCAGGCACCGCGCAGCTGCTCCAGCGTGGTCCTCACGTGCGGGACGGTCGGGTACGAGATCGCGGAGGCGCCCTGGGCGTGCTGCGGCGGCCGGTAGAGCATCTTCTTGGCGTCCGGCAGCAGGTAGATGCCCGTGAGGAAGAAGGTCATGTGGGCGTTGCTGTCCTTGGCCACCTGACGGAAGTGCGAGAAGAGGTGGTCGTCGCCCTCCAGCGCGCCGTCCCAGGAGAAGACCACGAACTGCGGCGGCTTCTCGCCCGGCTTCAGCTTCTCGGGCTTGAGCTGGCCCGGCTGCGGCCCCGTGTTCGAGGTGGAGCCGTCCCCCAGGACCTTCACCTTGCCGTCCCAGGGCTCCTCCGGCCCCTTCACCCCGTTCGAGGGGGCCGGGGCCGCGAAGTTCGCGTCGCGGCCGGTGGAGCCCGCCGAGCCGCTCAGGGTGAAGGCGTACGCGGCCGCGCCGCCCAGGGCGACCACGGCGGCGCCGATCCCCAGGCGCTTGCGGTTCTGCGCCTTGCGGCGCTCCTTGCGCTCCTTACGGGCACTGCGGGACTCCGCACCCGTCTGCGGAGCGAGGTCGGTCTCGGCCATCGCTGTCGTATCCCCCCTGATCACCGCAGCAGGGCCGCGCATGGATGGTTCGTACGAATATAGAACTTGTCGGCACAGCTCCCGCACCCATGTCCGTCAACGACGTCGCTTCACAGCCAACCCACAGCCCCCGACCGCACCGCGGGGCCCCGCCGGGGGGATCCGCCGGGCCCCGCCCACCCGCGCGGGCGGGGATCGCCCCCGGGTCCGCGGACATGGCCGGTACCGACCGTTCCCCCTCCGGTTCCGCCCCGGGCCATGCCATGATGCGCGCCGGCGGAGCGGCCCCGGCGCCCTCGTCCGTCACCCTCCGGACCAGCCCCTGCCCGCCGCCCCCGCCCGCTCAGGACACGAGGGTCTGCTCGGCCAGCTCGGTCAGCCGTACGGTGCACAGGCCACCGCGTTCGGTCCGGACGTCCGTCACCTTGAGCTGCGTGCCCGGCGAGAGGATGAACTCCTCCTCGGCCGTGAACGCGGAAAACTCGCGGATGCCCACCGCCCGCAGGGGGACCACCTCGAAGAGCGTCCGCTTGCCGCGGCCCCCGAGGAAGGCCTTGGCCACACCGAGCTCGGGCGTGCAGGAGGACACCCCCCACCAGGTCACCGTGCGGCCGAGCGGGTACTGCGCGCGCAGGTCGAGCGACACCCCGCGCCACAGCGGCTCCGTGCGGACGGGAAGCCGCGACACGGCCGAGAACAAAAGGCGCAGGTAGGGGAGGTACGGGACGACCCTGGACCGGTCCGGGGTGCGCAGGACGGCGTTGATCTCCCGGTAGAAGGCCGACTCGCAGGTGTAGAGGTGGAGGGCGGCGATCGCGTCGGCGGACAGACCGCCGGGCGACGCTTGCGCCCGTCGCCCGGCGAACTCGTGGGACAGCCGGAGGTGCCGGTCGAGGGAGGGCAGCAGCTCGGCGACCGGGGCGAGTGCCTCGTGGAAGCCCATGAGCGGGGTGTCGAAGACACCGGTGAGGGCGGGGAGGACGAGTCCCTCGTCCTTGACCCCCGCGAGCCGGTCCAGGTAGAGCTGGTGCAGCTCCATCGTGGACGTGATGAAGGCGCCCATGCGCGCGGCGACGCCGCCCTCGCCATCGGTCCCGCCGGACGTGGCCGCGGCCTCGTTCCACCCCTCGCTCGGCAGCCAGTCGACCGGGACGGCACCGACCGACGCGAGCGCCTCGTTCACCACGGCGAAGTGGTCGCCCTCGCAGAAGACGTCGCCCTGGGCCGCGGGGTTGGAGTGGTCGATGTGACGGACCTCGACCTCCGGGTACTTCTCCTGGAGGCGCAGGACGGCCTTCTTCAGGCTGCGGGCGTGGGCGCCCCACCACGCGAAGACGACTCCGCGGTCCTCCTCGTCGGCGTTCTGTTTGGCCCGGAGGATCTCCTCGACGATCCCCTCGGCGACCGGGCGCCAGAAGGCGGTGTGGCGGTCGGTTCCCGTCGCCCCGTCGGCGTCGGCGGTGAGCGCGGCGTTCAGCAGCAGCACGCCCTGCGTGAGCATGGCCTGGAACCACTCCGGCGGCTGGACGGTGTCCCGTTCCCGGAGGAGTGCGCGGACGTCGGCGATGGGGGTCTTCTTCGGGATGCCGTACTTCCACATCGCCGCCGCCTTGATGATGCAGCGCATGCTGACGACCCGGCCGAAGCGGCTGTCCTTCCAGTCGTGGAAGGTGTTGTCGAACATGGCTATGCCGGTGGCGCTCTCCGGCCGCGGGTACGGGTTCTGGCCGAAGACCACCACCTTCCACTTGTGCGGCGGGTGGGGCTTGAGCGCCTGGAAGGTGAGTTCGCGGACGGGAACGACCTGCGGGTCGCGGCCCGGTCCGATGAAGCCGGCCGCGTCGGGCTGCGCCTCGATGACCGGCTTCAGGAGCGGGAGCCACGGTTCGCCACCGCCTTCGAACAGTTCGGCGAGGGCCAGCGGGTCGTCGGTGTCGGGTGCGGCCGGGGCGTTGTCGTCGCGCATGGTGAAGTCACTCCGGATGAGAGAAGCCTGCTGGGGAGGGGTGGCGGCAGGCTAACAACGGCCCCTGACAGTGGCCCCTCACAGGGGTTCCGACCGTGACGGTACGTCACTGCGCGCTTCCGCAGCGGGCGTTGTCAGTGGGGGGCGCTAACGTCGTGAGCAGTGGAGAAACCGTATCCCGATGGGAGTGGACCATGACCGTGGACCGAGCGCAGTCGTCGCTCAGGGTGGTGTTGACCGACCTCAACGCCGAAGTGGTGGAGGCGTGGCGCGCGGCCTTCGCCGGCACACCGGGCGTCGAGATCCGCTCGGGCTCGATCCTCGACGAGGTGGTCGACGCGTGGGTCAGTCCGACCAATTCCCGGGGCCAGATGGACGGCGGGGTCGACGCGGCCGTCAAGCGGCACCTGGGGGCGGGCATCCAGTTGCGCGTGCAGCGGGCCATCCGCGACGGGTTCGGGGGCAGCCTGCCGGTGGGCAGCGCGGTGTGCGTGCCCTCCGGGGCGGTCAATCCGAGGTTCCTGATCTCGACGCCGACGATGGAGACGTCCTCGCAGGACGTGAGCGAGACCCTCAATGTGGCCCTGGCCTGTGCCGCCGCGTTCCAGGCGGTCCACCGGCAGAACGAGCTGGCGCCCGGCAGCATCCGGTCGGTGGCTCTCGTCGGCATGGGTGCCCGGACCGGCCGGGTCCCGGCCGGGGTGTGCGCCAACCTGATGTGGACCGGCCACACCCTCTTCAACGACCACTCCTTCGCGGACTACGAGGACCTGCGCCGCACCGTGATCGCACAGCTCGACGACATCGAGAACGCTCCGGCCGGGGAGCCCATACGCATCACGCCGCCCCGGGGCCCGGCCCGGCGCCCCTGACGGCCGCTGACCGCCTCTGACCGCCTCTGACCGCCCGCCGAGGCGGCCGGGGACGCGCGGAGTCGCCGGGCGAGGGACAATGGGCACACCTCTGGAGGACGGGGGCGGTGCCATGGACGGCCCTGAGCTTTCCCGGCGGGAGCTGGAGATTCTCAACGGCATCGAGCAGGAGCTGCGCACCGAGCAGCTCCTGGACCGCCGGTTGCGCACCCTGCACCGCGGGCTGCGTCCCTGGTCCTCGGCCCGGGACTGGCCCCGGCAGCATTGGCTCGGCGCGTGCACCGCCGTTTTCGGCCTGGTCTGCGCGGTGTTCTTCGTCCGCGCCGTGGCCACCTCCTCCCCCGCCCAGATCTGGGCCTTCTCCGCCCTCTGGGTGGTCACCCTGGTCGGCCTGCTGCTGCTCGTGATCCGCTGGTGCCGCAGAGTGGCCGCCACGGCGGAGAGGGCGAAGAAGGGCTGACGCGGGGACCGGCCCCGATCAACGGACCGGGACCACTGCGGATGCCGTGAACAGGTCCGGCGATCATCCCGGCGAAGGAGCCGGTGGGGGGCCGTCCCTGGACCACGTCCCTGCGGCGCCGCGCCGGACCGGCAGGGCGCCGAAGGAGCCGGACCGCTGCCGGGCGGGGGCACCCGGGCCGGCGGACCCTGCGCTCACTCCTCGAACGAGCCGTGCCGCCCCGCGCCGGCCGCGAACCGGTCGGCGCCGGACCGGGTCTCTCCGGCCCGGAGCGGGACGATCCCGTGCCGGTACTCGGCGGCGAGTGCGTCCCTCTCGCCCAGACCGTGCTGGTCGAGGACCGAGAGGCGGTCGTGGCGCAGGCACAGCTGGGGAAAGCCCGCGATCCGGCGGGCCAGTTCCTCCGCCTCCGGGCGGGAGCGGCCCGGCGGGACGATCCGGTTGGCCAGCCCCATGCCGAGGGCCTCGGCCGCGCCGACCGGCCGGCCGGTGAGGATGAGGTCCATCGCCCGGCTCTCCCCGATGAGCCTCGGCAGCCGCACCGTGCCGCCGTCGACGAGCGGTACGCCCCAGCGCCGGCAGAACACCCCGAAGACCGCGTCCTCCTCCACGACCCGAAGGTCGCACCACAGGGCCAGCTCCAGGCCACCGGCGACCGCATGGCCCGCGACGGCCGCGATGACCGGCTTGCCCAGCCGCATCCGCGTGGGGCCCATCGGGCCGTCGCCGTCCGGGAGGACCCGGTTGCCGCGCCCGGTGCCGACGGCCTTGAGATCGGCGCCCGCGCAGAACGTGCCGCCCTCGCCCCACAGCACGGCGACGGCCGCGTCCTCGTCGGCCTCGAACTCCCGGAAGGCATCGGCCAGTCGGGCAGCCGTCGGGCCGTCGACGGCATTGCGCGCCTCCGGCCTGGCGATGACCACCGTGAACACCGGCCCGTCCCGCTCGATCCGCACGGTCGCCTTCTCGTCCACCCCGCACCCCTCCCACGGACACTGATGATGGGTGATCGTGCCACAGCGAAAGGCCCCGGTCTCCATGAGGAGGCCGGGGCCTTGATCGAGCGCTGGGCAGGCCTTGCACCTGCATTCCCCCACGGGAAGTGGGGTGTCTTTCCTTGGACCACCAACGCCGGTCTCACGACCGAGGTTCTCGGCCGCAGGAACAGTGCCAACAATACACCGGATCGCACACCGTCAGACACCGCCCGGAGCAGCACCGTTGCCACCCGGACGGGTGAGGCCCGCGCGCGCCGGGGCGAGCTGCCGAGCCCGGCACAACGGGGGGACGGGCCCGGGGCGGCGCCCTCGTCAGGTGGTCATCGGGCGGCTCCGGGCGGGTCGTCGTCGGGGTGCAGGCCGAGCATGTCCAGGAGCAGGAGGAGTTCGGCGGGGTCGGTGGCGTGGGCGGCGACCGTGCGGCGGGCGGCCGCGCGGTCGTCTCCGGCACCGCCCGGGGCCAGGAGGGACGGGTCGTCACAGCCGAAAGGATCCTTCATGCCCTCGATGCGACCAGCCCGGCCGCCGGAACGCAGCCGGGCCTGCTCCACCCGGCCCCGTCGCCGACGGCCCGCTCCGGGGCCGTCGCGGCGGGCCCGCGTCTCGCCCCGGGCCTTGAACCTGACACCTATGTGAGGTTCTACGGTGCCCGCATGGACCAGACGCAGCAGATCCCCTCCGCATCCCCGCTCTTCGCCCCCGCCCGGCTCGGCGGCCTGGAGCTCCCCAGCCGACTGGTGATGGCGCCGCTCACCCGCACCCGCGCCGGGGCCGACGGGGTCCCGGGCGAGCTCATGGCCACCCACTACGCGCAGCGCGCCTCGGCCGGTCTGATCATCGCCGAGGCCACGACGCCGAACGCGGTCGGCCAGTCCTACCCGCACATCCCCGGCATCCACACCCCGGCACAGATCGCCGGCTGGCGGCGGGTCACCGACGCCGTGCACGCGGCCGGCGGGCGCCTGTTCCTCCAGCTCCAGCACGGCGGCCGGGTCGGCCACCCCGACACCAGCGGACACGTCCCGCTCGCCCCGTCCCCGGTGCCGCTGCCGGAGCCGCTGCACACCCCGAGCGGCTTCCAGGACGCCGTCGTGCCCCGCGCGATGACGGAGCGGGACATCGGGTCCACGATCGCGGACTTCGCGACGGCCGCCCGCAACGCCGTCTCGGCCGGCTTCGCGGGGGTGGAGGTGCACTCCGCCAACGGCCACCTGCTCCACCAGTTCCTCTCGCAGAACACCAACCTCCGCACCGACGGGTGGGGCGGTTCCGTCGAAGGGCGGATCCGGTTCACCGTGGAGGTGGTGCGGGCCGTCGTCGAGGCCGTCGGCCCGGAGCGGGTCGGCGTCCGCGTCTCGCCCGGGGCGACCGTCAACGGTGCGCAGGAGGGCGACACCCAGGAGCTCTACCCCGCCCTGCTCAAGGCCCTGGCGGACCTCGATCCCGTCTACCTGCACCAGATCTCCGCGGACCCGGACGAGCCCCTCTTCGCGGAGATCCGCCGGACCTGGGCGGGCACACTGGTCGCCAACCCCGCGCTCACGCGCGAGGAGGTCGCGGCCGACGGGGGCCTGCGGCGGGCCGAACGCCTGCTCGCGGAGGGTGCGGACCTGGTCTCGCTGGGACGGGGCTTCATCGCCAACCCCGATTTCGCGGAGCGCCTGCGCACGGGCGCCCCGCTCAACGAACTGCGTCCCGAGTTCCTGATGCACGTGCACGGGGCCGAGGGCTACAACGACTACCCCGCGCTGGAGCGGACCGCGACGGCCCGGTGACGGCCCGGAGTGCCTGCGGACCGGCGCCTGGTCCGGTGGCTCCGGGGTCAGGCCTCCGGTTCCGCCGCGGAGATGAAGGAGAGGGGCGAACCCGGATCCCGCTCGACTTCGAGGTCGCCCAGGGTGACGATGCCGACGAGGCCGCCGTCCTCGCCCACCACCGGCAGCCGGCGCAGGGCGTGTCGCCGCATGACCTCGACGGCCCGGTCGACGAGTTCGTCGCGCCCGATCGTGACCGGTTCGGTGCTGCAGATCGCGCCGACCGTCGTCTCGACGGGGTTCCGTGCCTCCGCGAGCGCCCGGACGACGATGTCACGGTCCGTGACGATGCCGCGGAGCCGGCCCCCGTCGAGGACCAGCACGTCCCCGATGGAGGCGTCCCGCATCACCCGCGCGGCCTCCGCCAGTGACGTCTGCCGGTCCACGGTCACCGGATTCCCGGTCATCACCTCGTGCACTCGACGGGTCATCGGACCTCCCGCTGCTGGTACCGGCCCCTGTGCCGGGCGCCTACCCTCCCGCGCTCGGGGTAAGCACGGCGCCGGGGGACGTCAGGGGAGTTCGGGGACGAAGGGGAGGTAGTCCGTCTCCAGGGTGGAGGGGACCACCACGTAGCTGGCCTCGGGGAGCTCGTTCCACACGCCGTGCAGGTCCCCCAAGGGCTCGGAGACCACGATGCGGGTCGCGTCGGAGATCTCGCTGAGGTACTCGATCTCCGGGTGGAGGTGGCGGACCGTATCGGCGCGGCTGCTGTAGAACAGCGTCCGGGAGGCGCCCTGGCTGGAGTACCGGAAGGCCCAGACCCGCTCGCCGTCACTGACCGCCACCGTCATCTGGAGCGGTTCGGGCACGCCGTGCTCCTTGCCGAGGCGTTCCACCAGCCCGGCCATCCTGGCCACCGCGCCCGGGGGGTCCTGGTCGAGGCCGAAGGTGACCGCGAGGTAGAACATCACCTCGGAGTCGGTGGACCCCTCGATGCACGGGAAGAGCGCCGGGTCGACCGCCATGCAGAGGTCCCTCTGCAGCCGCTGGAAGTCCGCGATGGCCCCGTTGTGCATCCACATCCAGCGGCCGTGCCGGAACGGGTGGCAGTTGGTCTGCTGTACGGCCGAGCCCGTGGAGGCCCGTACGTGCGCGAAGAACAGCGGCGATCGGACGTGGGCGGCCAGCTCACGCAGGTTGCGGTTGTTCCAGGCCGGCGCGACGTCCCGGAAGATGGCCGGCGTGCCGTCTCCGGCCCGGTCCGCGCTGTACCAGCCGATGCCGAAGCCGTCCCCGTTGGTCGCTTCGGCGCCCATGCGGGCGTACAGGCTCTGGTTGATCAGGGAGTGCTCCGGCCGGTAGAGCACGGCATCGAGCACCATGGGCGAACCCGAGTAGGCGAGCCAGCGGCACATGCGCACCATCCCCTTCCGCGGCATGATCCGAGCCTAACTCCGTGACGGCGATCCGCCCTGCGGTGGGCCGTCACCGCAGGTGGGCGCGCCGGGACGCCCCGTTGCCGCGGCCCGCGGCCGGTCGCCGCGCGCCCGGGACCGCCTACCGTGCGGGCGGCGACCCGGGAGCGGACCGGCCGGGCCCGGCCCCGCGTACTGGGGCGGGCCCGGCCGGGTCGGGCGCGGGGCCTGCTAGTCCTTCTTGCCCCGGAGGCTGTCGGCGGCGCCGCGGGCCCGTTCCTCCGTCTTGGACATGGCCTCCTTCGCCTTCCCCTTGGCCTGGTCCATCTTGCCTTCGCCCTGCATCCGCTCGTTGCCGGTGATCTTCCCGGCCGTTTCCTTGGCCTTGCCCTTGGCCTGGTCCATCTTGCCCTTGTCGGCCATGCGAACTCCTTGACATGTGGGTCGGTCCAACGCCTGCCAAATTATGCGAGAACCGGACATGTCGCATGGCGAGCGCGGCCCGCCCCCGTACGGGCCGCGCCCCCGTGCACGAGAAGCCGGAGGTCAGCTCCCGTTCGCGTCCCCGCCGTCGCGGCGCCTGCGGTTGCGCCGGCCGAGCGTCCCCGCCAGGGCGATCAAGCCCCCCGTGAGCGCTCCGGACACGAGGACGCGCAGCAGGTTCTCCATCGGGTACTCCCCTCTCCGTCAGGTCCACCGGCCCCTGGGCCGGTGCCTGATCCGTGCTCCGAACGGGGACACTAGCGGCGTACCGGCGGCCTGGCTTGGACGAATTTGACCTCGCCCCTCACAGTGCGAGCGCCCCCTCCGTCACCCGGGCCGCCGCCATCCGGCCGGGGGTGGTCCCGGCCAGCGCGCGGAACTCGCGGTTGAGGTGCGCCTGGTCGTAGAAGCCGCAGGCGGCGGTCACGTCCGTGGGGTTCACGCCGTCGCGGGTCAGCAGCCGCACGGCCCGGTGGAAGCGCAGCACCCGGGCGGAGGTCTTGGGGGTCAGGCCGACCTGTTCGGTGAACCGGCGCACCAGGTGGCCCTGGCTCCAGCCCACTTCGGCCGCGATCCGGCCGACGGGGGTCGCCCCGCCGGCGCGGGTCAGCAGCCGCCAGGCGTGGACGACCTCGGGCGCGGGGTGCGGCCCGCGGTCGAGCCGGGCCGTCAGCGCGGCGTCCAGCAGGTCGAAGCGGGATCCCCAGTCCCGGGTGGCCGCCAGCCGCTCCACCAGGAGGGTGGCCCCGGGGCCGAGGACGTCGGACAGTTCGACCACCCGGTTGGTCAGCTCGCCCATCGGCACGGCGAACAGCCGGAAGGCGCCCAGCGGGGTCAGTTCCAGCCGGATCGCCTCCTGGCCGCCGGGGTGGTCGCACACGCGGGGCCCGTCCTCCAGCCCGGCGACGAGCGAGCCGGTCACCGGGCCGGGCGGGCCCGTGTCCCCCAGCCGCCGGATGCGGGTGAACGGCTCGGCGAGGCTGAGGACCACGACGGCCCGGCCCGTGGGCACCAGCCGCACCCGGTAGGGGGATGCCGTCGCCTCCCAGTAGCCGGCGTAGCTGTGCACGAAGGGGCGCAGCGCGGCGGGCCACGGCCGCGTCACCCGCCACCGGCCGCCGACCCTGGTGACGTCGACTCCCCGACCGGTCGTGCACGGTCCCGCCTTCGCGATCACCGGCATGTGCCCCTCCTCCTTCGGCTCCTGCGCGTCGGTACGGGCCCGGCCGTACGCGCCCCGGCCGTCAGTCGCCGACGTGGATGCCGGGGCGGCGGTCCGGGTCGGGCTCGTGCCTGCGGATGATCTCCCGGGTGACCGGGGCCGTGTCGCCGCGGCCGAGCAGGAAGTAGCGGAACATGTGCCGCAGCGGGCTGCCCTCGGCCCAGGCGAAGTAGCAGTGCGGCCTGACGCCGGTCGTGTCGCGCAGCGCGAGCAGGATCGCGGCGATGGCGTTCGGCGCGGCCGGGGCCTCGGCGCGCAGGATCCGGTAGCCGTCGACCTCGATGCCGTGCACGGTGAGGGTCTCGCTGAAGTCGGAGGGGTCGACCACGTCGATCTCCAGGAACATGACGTCGGCGGGGCCGGGGACGGGGTTGGACCGGCGCTGCTCCCGCTCCTTGCCGGCGTACTCGGCGCCGTCCCCGGTCTCCCGGCGGTTGGCGATGATGTTGACGGAGTTGTCGAAGGCGATGGTGTCGGTGACGAACCGGCGGGCCGCCGGGTCGAAGACGATGCTGTCGGCCCGCAGTTCCGTGGTCCGGGAGACGCGGGAGACCAGGGACACGACGATGATGCCCGCGATGAACATGCCCGAGATGGCGAGGCCGTCGGGCTTGTCGACCACGTTGGCCACCAGTGCGTAGAGCAGTACGGCGGTGAGCAGGGTGAAGCCGGCCGTCGCCGCGCGCCGGCGGCGGCGCAGGGCGGAGACGGTCACGGCGAAGGCACCGGAGACCATCATGGCGAGGATCCCGGTGGCGTAGGCGCCGGCCTGGGCGTTGACGTCGGCGTCGAAGGCGATGGTGATGACGACGCAGAGGACCGTGTAGACGAGCACGACCGGGCGTACCGCGCGTCCCCATTCCGGGGCCATCCCGTAGTCCGGCAGGTAGCGGGGCACGATGTTGATCAGCCCGGCCATCGCGGAGGCTCCGGCGAACCAGAGGATGAGGATCGTGCTGATGTCGTAGACGGTGCCGAAGGCCTCACCGACGTGTTCGTGGGCCAGCCAGGCCAGCGCGCGGCCGTTGGCGCCGCCGCCGGGTTCGAACTCCTTGTGCGGGATGAGGACGGTGGTGACGAAGCTGGCCGCCAGCAGGTAGACGCTCATGATGAGCGCGGCGGTGGTCAGGAGCTTGCGGGTGTTGCGGATGCGCGACCGCAGCCGTTCCTCGGGGTCGGCGCCCTCCGCCTCGACGAGGGGCATCATGCTCACCCCGGTCTCGAAGCCCGAGAGGCCGAGGACGAGCAGGGGGAAGGCCAGCAGAGCCGGGCCCACGACGTCACCGAGGCCGCCTCCGCCCTCGACGAGCGCGTCCGTCCACGCGGACCAGGCGCCGGGGGTGGTGAACACCTCGACCGAACCGACCCCGATGACCACGGCGTTGAGCAGCAGGAAGACCGCCACGAGGGGGATCGCCACGCTCACGGCCTCGCTGAAGCCGAGCAGGAAGACCCCGCCGAGCAACAGGAGCAGGCCCACGGTGATGGCGACCTCGTGGCCGTGCAGGGCTTGCGGGAAGAAGGGGTTCTCCACGACGTGCACGGAGGCGTCCGCCGCGGACAGGGTGATCGTGATGATCCAGGAGGTGGCCACGAAGCCGAGCAGGACCAGGACGAACACCTTGCCGCGCCAGAACGGCAGGAGGTCCTCCAGCATCGCCACCGATCCGGCGCCGTGGGGGCTCTCACCGGTCACCCGCCGGTACATGGGCAGCATGCCGAGCAGCGTGAGACCCACGATCAGGAGGGTCGCGAGGGGCGAGACGGCGCCCGCCGCGAGCGCGGCGATGGCCGGCACGTAGGCCAGGCTGGAGAAGTAGTCGACGCCCGTGAGGCACATCACCTTCCACCAGGCGTGCGATTCGCCGTGCCCTTCGCCTGACGTCGACCCGACGGGCTGCACCCGGTGGCGGAGCATCCACCGTTCCAGGCCGCCGCCGGCCTGCGGCCGGAGTGCCGGACTGTCCACCACTTCCGGTATGAGCAGTTCGTCCGTGTCCTTCATGTCCCCCAACAACCTTTCCCGCCCGGCGTTCCGGGCCCGACCGTCGCTGCGTTCGCGGTTCGGCAGCGATCAACGAGTATGAGGGCTGTCGGAGGCCCGCCGAGCCATGATCCGGTCAAGGGTGTCCCACCGTGGCGACCGCGCCGGGGCCCCGGCGGGTGTCGGCGCGACGGCTCGCGTAGTGTCGGGGGCTTCCACGGCTCCCCACTCGAACGGCCCGTCACCTGTGAGCACCTCCCCCGGCACCGAACACGCGACGGTACGGCCCCCGGGCCGCGGCGGTGGAGGTCGGGCGGGGGTGGACGACGGCCCGGCCCGGAAGCCCGCCGGGTACCTGGTTCCGCGGGGGGTCGTCGACCTGCGGGGCCGCAACGGCCGGGACGTCACGCTGTCCTACCCGTCCGATGCGGCGGTCGTCGTCGCCGGTCTCCCCGGCAGCGGGAAGAGCACGCTGCTGCGCGCCTGGTCCCCGGCCGCCCTCGTCGTCGATCCCCGTGCCACCCGTGCCTCCTACGAGGCGCGGCTGCCCGGCTGGCTCCCGTACGCGGTGTACCGGCCGGTGGCGCGGCTGGGTCACCTGCGCCGTCTGCGTTCGGAGATACGGGGCGGCGGGCCCCTGCTCGTCCACGACTGCGGCAGCAGGCCCTGGATGCGTCGCTGGCTGGCCCGTACGGCCCTGCGGGCCGGGCGTCCCCTGCACATGGTGGTGCTCGACGTCGGGCCCCGGGAGGCGCTGCTGGGTCAGCACGCCCGTCGGCGCGTGACCTCGCGGAGGGTCTTCGCGGTCCATCGGCGGGGACTTTCGAGGCTGCTGGCCCGCGTCGAGCGCGACGGCCTGCCGGCGGCGTCGGGCATCGGTTCCCTGGTCCTGTTCGACCGCGGGCTGCGGGACCGCGTCACCGAGGTGCGGTTCGGCGGGGGCCGGACCTGACGGTTCGGGGGGGGCCGGCTACCCGATCATCCCCCCGCGGCCCTCCTCACCACCTCGTGGAGGTCCTGTACGGCATCGGCGGTGCAGACAGCCGCGGCCGCGACGCAGGCTGCCGCGGCGGCCCCGCGCCATCCGCCGCCCTTCGGCGGGGGTGCGAGCAGCGCTGCCACGCGCCGGGGGACGGGCCCGGGCGTCTCGGGCCGCGGGGAGCGGCCGAGCAGCCCCAGGGCCGCCGCGGGCAGCCGGCGCCGGCCTCCCGACTTCCCGGCCGCCAGCGCGGCCTTCCCGACGGTGACGGCGACCCGGCGCCGGTCCCCGGTCGCCTCGGCGGCGGCCTCGTCGGCCCAGCGTTCCAGCGTGTAGGCGACCTGCTCCGCCAGCGGCCGCAGCAACGGGTTCAGGGTGACGGCCAGTTGGACGGCCGCGGTGTACAGGTAGTGGTGACCGCGCAGATGGGCGCGCTCGTGGGCGAGGAGGACCTCGCGCTCGGCGGCGTCGAGGGAGGCCAGCATGCCCGTGGACACCACGATCCGGCCGGGCAGCCCCGGCATCGCGAACGCGTCCGCGGCGGGCTCCTCCAGGACGACGAGCGGATCCTGCCCGGGGAAGCAGGCCGCTTCCAGGACGGCCGCGCACACCGCCCGCACCCGCCGGTACACGAAGCGGGAACCGGCCACCACGACGACCGGCAGGAGCAGCGCGGCGACGACGGCGACGGAGACCGAGGCGGGATCGTCGCGCTGGAGCACGGCCGGTGACAGCTCGGCCAGTCGGGCGACGACCGGGATCCGGACCAGGCCCGCCAGGGCCAGCAGCCCGAGCACTGTGGTGCTGCCCGCGGCGAGCACCAGCGCGCCCCCCGTCAGGAGCATCGTGGCCGGACGCGGGTGCAGCCGGTCGTCCAGCCACCGGGCGCCGGGGGCGGCGAGCAGCGGGAAGAGCAGGGGGAGGTAGACGGCGAGGTGCACGGCGGGCCCCGCGCCTACCGGTCCGCGTCGAGGTCGCCGCCCAGCAGGCGGCGCAGCAAGGCCTCGTCCCCGCTGGAGAGGTCGTCGACGAAGCGCGTGAGCACCCGCTCGCGGTCGGGCGCCTCTTCCATGGCCTGGTGCATCTTCCGGGCGGCGAATCCCGGTTCGTCCGTGGCGGGGGCGTAGGCGAAGGCACGGCCGTGCGGCCGCCGGGTGAGCACGTGCTTGTCGTACAGGCGGGTCAGGATCGTCACCACCGTGCTGTACGCCAGGTCACCGCCCATGCCCTCCAGTACCTGACGGGGCGTGAGCGGACCGGGGGCCGACCGGAGTACGGCCAGAACCTCGGCCTCGCGTTTGCCGTTGGCCAGGCGACGGTCGCCTTCGTGCGCGGTACCGGCGTGTTCGTGCCCGTCCAATGTTGGCCGCCTCCTCGGTCATCCTCTACAGTCACCCTCGTCTTCTACACGCGTGTAGAAGACGAGGGTCTTCCCCGAGTGTGCCACGAGCTCTCTTCACCCATGACCCCCGCCGTCCCCTGCGGCGTGACGACAGGAATCCCGTGCACCCACCACCAGGACGCCCCCGGCGACCCGCGCAGGCCGCGCGGTCCGCCCCCGGCGCCCGGAACCGGCCCTCCGCAGCCCCCGCCGCTCCATCCAACCAATCCCAGGGACGGACCAATTGAGCACCATCGGCATCGGCCAGGCAGCCATCCTCGGCATCGTCGAGGGGGTGACCGAGTTCCTGCCGGTCTCCTCCACCGGGCATCTGAAGATCACCGAGGGCCTGATGGGCATTCCGGTGGACGACAAGGCCGTCGTCGCGTTCACCGCCGTCATCCAGGTCGGAGCCATCGCCGCGGTGCTGGTGTACTTCTTCAAGGACATCGTGCGGATCGTGAGCGCGTGGGGGCGCGGCCTGACCAACCGGGAGGAGCGCTACCACCACGACTACAAGTTCGCCTGGTGGGTCATCTTCGCCACCATCCCGATCGTGGTCGTGGGCCTGGCCGCCAAACCGCTCATCGAGAGCACCCTGGCCTCCCTGTGGGTGGTCGCCGGGTCCCTGATCGTGGGCAGCGGCCTGATGTGGGCGGCCGACCAGATGGGCCGGCACAAGCGCGGCGAGGACGACACCGGCTTCAAGGACGCCATGCTGGTGGGCTGCTCCCAGATCCTCGCCCTGCTCTTCCCCGGCTTCTCCCGCTCCGGCGCCACCATGTCGACCGGCCTCATCCTCGACCTCGAACGCGTCGCCGCGACCCGCCTCTCCTTCTTCCTCGGCATCCCCGCCCTGACCGGCGCGGGCCTGTACGAGCTCAAGGACGCCGTCGGCTCCGGCGTCGACATGCTCCCGCTGGCCGTCGGGACCGTGGTGTCCTTCGCCGTCGCCTACGCCTCGATCGCCTGGCTGCTCAAGTTCGTCGCCAAGCACTCCTTCAACGCCTTCGTCGTCTACCGGATCGTCATCGGCGTCCTGCTCTTCGGCCTCCTCGGCACCGGCGTCCTGGCCGCCTGACGGAGACGGAGCAGGCCACCGGCCGTCCCGGTGGCCTACTCCCCCTGGGCGGTCTCCACGCCCCGGTGCAGCCAGACGGCACCGGACAGGGCGGACGTCCCCGCCGTCGTGCACAGCAGGGCCACGGCCAGGAGCACCGGGGCGACCCACCGGACGGGGGCCTGGCCGAGCAGGGCCTTCACCCGGGCGGGGACCGGCCCGGTGACCGCCCCCGCGGCGAGTGCGGGTCCCCCGGGGCGCCGGCCGCCACGGGTGGCGGCCAGGGCCGCGCGCCCCACCGCGCGCGCCGTGAGGGTCCGGCTGCCGGTGACCCGGGCCGCGGACTCGTCCGCGGCGCGTTCCGCCGCGAAGCGCACTTGGGGCACGACGGCGGCCAGGGCCGGGTGGCACCATCCGGCGAGCTGGGCGACGGCGAGGAAGAGGTGGTGGCGCGCGGCGAGGTGGGCGCGTTCGTGGGCCAGGAGCGCCTCGCGCTCGCGCGGGTCCAGGGAGCGCAGCATGCCGCTGGTGACCACGATCCGGCCCGGCCCCGTCAGGCCCGGCAGGGCGTAGGCGTCCGGGCGGGAGTCCTCCAGGACGCACAGCCCTCCGACCTGCGGGAGGTGCGCGACGTCCCCGTGGGCGCCGCGCAGGCGCTTCGCCTCGGACAGCCCGCGCCGGACCACGGTCACAGCGGTGACCGCCACGATCCCGCCGGACAGCGCCGAAATGCCGAGGGCCACGGGCGCCGGACCGGCCTGGAGCGGCCGGATCAGGTGCAGGAGGGCGGCCAGGGGCGCGACCGACAGGGCGAGGGGCAGCAGCAGGACGCCCAGGCAGGCCACGACCGCGACGGCGAGCGCGGCGGTGGCCGACGTGATCGTCCAGAGCGCCGCCTCGGGCCTCACCCGGGCCGCCGCCCGCCGGGCGAGCGGCGGCAGGATCCAGGGCAGTACGAGGGGGACGAGAAGGAGGACGATCACTGTCCGCCTCCCTCCAGCAGCCGCCTGAGCTCCGCCTCGTCGTCGGAGCTGAGTCCTTCGACGAACCGGGCCAGGACGACGCTGCGGTCGCCGTCCTGGTCGAGCTCGCGGTGCATCCGGCGAGCCGTCATGCCGTGCGCGTCCTCCAGGGGGAAGTACAGGAAGCCCCGCCCGCCCGGACTCCGGTCGATGACGCCCTTCTCGTACAGCCGGGCGAGCAGCGTCGCCACCGTGGTCCGGGCCAGCGGCTGCGGTATCGACGCTCTGACCTGCGCCGCCGACTGCGGTTGTCCCGCGGCCCACAGGGCAGCGAGAACGCTGGACTCCAGCTCGCCGGCCGGTCGGCGTTCGCTCGCGCTGTCCACCACGGATGTTTCCTCTCCACGGAGTCGTCCACGACAGGGTAGAACGACTACTGTTCTGTAGACGCCGAGATGGGCGGGCCGCACCCGCGGCGGTCCGGAAACCTTTCGCCCACGGCTGTGAGCCCCACCCCGACCACCATTATCGATGGGACCGTGCCGATGCCCCTCGCCCTGCTCGCCGCACCCGCGCCGGTACACCTCGCCGTGAACCTCCTCGACGCCCAGTCCCTGCTCGCCGCGTTCGGGACGCTCGGCATCGCGGTCGTCCTGTTCGCCGAGACCGGCCTGCTGATCGGGTTCTTCCTGCCCGGCGACTCGCTGCTCTTCACGGCCGGCCTGCTCTGCGCCGGCTCGGCCACCACCACCGGGCACCTCTCGCTGCCCTGGGTCCTGCTCGCCTCGGCCGCCGGCGCCCTCGCGGGCGCACAGACCGGCTACCTGCTCGGCCGGAAGGCGGGCCCCGCCTTCCTGACCCGGACCGGGTCCCGCAAGATCGGCGAGGGCGCCGCCCGGGCGGCGGAGATCCTCCAGCGCTACGGGTACGCGAAGGCCATCGTCCTGGCCCGGTTCCTGCCCATCGTGCGGACCGTGCTGAACCCGCTGGCCGGGATCCTGAACGTACCGGCGCGCACCTTCGCCCTCTGGCAGGTCCTGGGAGGTCTGCTGTGGACCACCGGCCTCGTCCTGGCCGGGTACGCGCTCGGCTCCTCCGTACCCGACGTGGACCGCTACCTCCTGCCGATCATCGCGCTCATCGTCGCCGTCTCCCTCGTCCCCGTCGCCCTGGAACTGCGGCGCTCCCGCCGCGCGGGCCGCGCCGACGAAAGCGTGTGACACCCACCCCCACGGAAGGAGCGGCGATGCGGATCGTCATAGAGGACGTCCCGGACCACCTCGGCGCAGAGATCGCCCTCGGCATCGTCGAGCTCGTCGCCCGCCACACCCCCCTCGCGTACGGCGGCGACGGCATCAGCGTCCTCGTGCAGTGCGACTGGACCCCCGAACGCGCCGCCCACCTGCTGCGCGACCTGCCCCTGCGGGCGATCGGGGTCGTGCGGCACGTCGTCGAGGGCTCGGGCTGGGCCGACGTCGACACGCTGCGCGGCGCGAACGGCGACGGCCTCTGGAAGGGCTTCAACACCACGCTCGCGAGCGCGGTCGCCCGCGGCGCCCGCCGCGGGCTGTGGCCCGCCGGCATCCGCGTCCCCCTGACCCCCACCACCCACCCCGACGGCGACCGGCGCATCCGGGGCTACGCGATGCCGTGCGAGGCCGTCGCGGTGTTCGCCCGGGCCCTGGAGTCCACGGAGTCGGCGGCCGCCCGGGGCGACGTGCGGTAGGGGACGCACCGGGCGGACGGGGCGCCTCCGCCCAGGGGGGCCTCCGCCGGACCGGGCCGGCCACAGCACTAGGCCCCGGGTCGGTAGACGAATCCGGACAGGGGTGCGAGGACCTTCCAGCCGAGCGCTTCGTAGAGTGCCCGGCCCTGGACGGTCGCGCCCAGGATGCCCTCGGTCGCTCCGCTCTCGACGGCCGCGTCGGTGAGGGTGGCCATGACCACCGTCCCGAGGCCGAGGCGCTGATGGGCCGGTTCGGTGACGATCTGGTCGAAGACGCAGGCGCTGCCGGCCAGACCGCTCCGGCCGCTCGCGGCGAGTTCCCCGTCGGCGCTCAGGACGCGCACCAGGGTGACGCCGTCGGCGGTCTCGACGGTGACGGAGTACCCGTCCGGCAGGCGCACGGGCGACGGGCGCAGGTCGACGGCCATCAGGAAGCAGTGCTCGGTGGGCTCCCACGCGGACGGGAACCAGGGTTCCATGTCGTCCGGCGGGAGGAACGCCTTGACGCACGTGCCGGGCTCGGTGACCGTGCCGATGAGCCCGCGGGCGGTTGCTGCGTCGGCGTCGAGCAGGACGTGACGGACCGTCCGGGTCGGCCCGCCGATCTCGATCCGCAGCCCCCAGGGCACGTCCACAGGACGGGATGCCCGTCGGACCACGGCCCACCCCTCGACCCACGACCGTTCGGTCGCCGACCGGTCGCCCGTGACCGCCGGCCCCTCGGACCCGATCACCGGGGGACCGGCCGGCTCCGCGAGCATGTCGTCGACGATCCGCAGGCGGGTCTCCGGGAAGCGCTCCGCGATCGCCCCGCTCATCATGGCCACGCCCTCCGGATCGGGCACCTCGCACCGTGCGCGGCTCTCCGCGTCCGGCCATCGCGCGTACGCCACCCACGTACCGTCGTCCGCCCGGTGCAGGCGCGAGCCGTAACTGCCGCAGCGGGCGTGGATCGCGGCCGTCACCCGCCGCCAACCGTCCATGAACTGCCGCTCCTTGCCCTCGTGGAGCCGCCACCGGTAGACCACTGCGAACATCGCGGAATCCCCCCTCGTCACGTGACGCCTCGTCACGTTCCAGCAGACCCTAGGCGATCGCGCGAACCGGCGGGACCGCCGGGGCCACCGCCGCCCCGGTGATCATCGACGGCGGCGGGTGAGGCAGAATCCGGAGCGCCGGACAGGCCGGCCGAACGACGAACAGGAGCGGGTCCGTTGAACGAGGGCGGGCGTGAACAAGCCGAGGCGTTCCTGCGACCCGGGGAGCGGCTCGTCGCCTGGTGCTCCTACGGACTGGGGCCGGGCGTGCCGACCCCTCCCTGGTCGCTGCTCCCGCCGCCCGAGCCCACCGAGCTCCAGCGGCGGATCGAGGGAAGACTGCCCGGGCCCCTGAAGCAGCTGGCCAAGGCGCGTGTGCTCGACCCCCGCCGGTCGAGGCCGGCCGCGGCGGCGGACGCCATCGACCGGATGCCGGACGCGGTGGACGACTTCGGCAACCGGTTGATGCACGGGACGAGCATGGAGGGCGGCTGGCAGAGCGCGGCCGGACGCTTCGTCATCTCCCGGGCCGGCGCGCGCGGCTCGGTCACCGGCCTGCTGGCCGTCACGGACCGGCGCTGGTACGCCCTGAGCGACGTCTCACAGCTGTGGCAGATGACGCCGGTGATGAAGCAGTACTGGGAAACCCCCCGGTCGGCCGTCTCCGCCCTGCGCGCCAAACCGACGGGCGTGCTCCAGAAGGGACGCATGGACATCGAGTTCACGGACGGCTCCTGGGTCGCCCTCGTCGCCTCGGTGTCCCGCGACGCGGCACCCTTCGTCGCGGCCTCCGCCCGCTATCCGGGCTGAGCGGAGCCCTGGTCCCGGACCGCCGTTCACGGGGACGGCGGGGGCGCCGGGGCGGGCGCCGGGACCGGCGGCAGGGCGGGCGGCGGGGCGGGGGTGAGCCTGAGCGAGAGGACGTAGGAGACCACCACCGCGACGATCACGAGCGGCATCACGGTGATCCCCTCGGTTCCCATCAGGATGGTGGCCAGCAGCACGGAGGTCATCGGCAGTTTCAGCATCGCCACGCACATCGCCCCGACGCCCATCGCGAAGCCGGACGTCACGTCCAGCCCGGGGAGGTGGGCCAGGGCCAGACCGACCGCCGCTCCCACGAACATCGACGGGAAGACCGGGCCGCCGCGGAAGGCGCCGAGCGCGAGGCCGTAGGCGACGGACTTGCACACCAGCAGGACCACCAGGGTCCCCGCCGTGTATCCGGCCTGGCCCGCCAGCAGCGGGCCGAGGGCGCTCTGCCCCGAGTAGAGCACCTCGGAGGCCTCCCGGCCGGTGGTCTCGGCGTACACCAGGGCGGCCACGCCCATGAGCGCACCGGCCAGCACGGTGAGCGGCAGCCGCCGGCGCTCGACCCGGGCCTCCAGGAGCAGGGACGTCCGGTGGAGCGCCGCGCCGAGCAGGGCGGCGGCCACTCCGATGGCCAGTGCCCAGCCGAAGCCCGCGAGGTCGGGCCGGGCGGCCTGCGGTACGTGGCCGAGGACCAGCGAGAACGTGCCGAGGCCGGTCCACGACCCCAGGCCGGTGAAGATCAGTGCGCCCACCCCGGCCGCGAGCAGGCCCGGTACCAGGACGATCCCCAGCATCGCGCCGCCGATGCCGGTCACCTCCATCAGGAGGAACGCCCCGAGCAGGGGTGAGCCGAGCAGCGTGCTGACGGCCGCGAAACTCCCCGCGGCCCCCAGGACGCCGGTGGTGCCGGCGTCGAGGCCGCGCTTCACGGCGCGGACCGCGAGCACCGCCAGGCCGCCACCGAGGGCGATGAGCGGCGCCTCCGGCCCCAGGACCACGCCCGCGCCCAGCGACAGGACCGCCGCGAGCGCGATGCCGGGCAGCTCCGCCGCCGTCGGCGGTCCCTTCGTGACCAGGCCCTCGGCCGGCCGGTGGCCGCCCTCCCCCGGCAGGAACCGGATGGTCAGGGCCACCAGCAGGCCGCCCACGGCGAGCAGCGGGACCGGCCACCACGAGGGCGTTCCGTCGAAGCCCAGCCCCCTCGGCAGGTCGGTGTAGGTCAGCGACTGCAGCTCGGACACGAGCGCGAGGAACCCGAAGGCCACCGCGGAGACCGGGATGCCGAGCAGCGCCGTCATGACCAGCAGCACCACGTACCCGCGGGTGCGGACCAGGGCGAACGCGTCCGGCGGTGTCGCGGTGGGCGGCCCGGCGGGTACGGCCGACATGCGCATCGTCTCCTCAGCTCAGGGATCCACCCGGACACGTCGGGCGACAGGCCTCACGGTGGTCGTATCACGGCGCCGGGTCATGTCGGGCGCGTACGGTCCGCGACGTCCCGGCGCGTCACCGAACGTCATTCCGACGGCACGCTCCGGCCCCGCGCGCGCCGGGTGTCCGGGGCTGCTCGCACCCGCGCGGACCAGGGCCGACGCCCGGCGCTCCCCGGCTCACCGGGCGCTTCGGGTGGCGCTGACCGATAGTGAACCCAAAGGACCACCCTGACCCGGGGATGCTCATGGACCGCTATCCGCCCATCGCCGAGCACGGTCTCATAGGTGATCTGCAGACCGCCGCGCTCGTGACCTCGAACGGCGTCGTCGACTGGTTCGCGGCGCCCCGCTTCGACTCCCCCAGCATCTTCGCCGCCCTGCTGGACCACGACCGCGGCGGCTACTTCCGGATCGCGTCGGCGGACCCGCAGGCCCGCTGCAAACAGCTGTACTACCCGGACACCGCCGTCCTGGTGACCCGCTTCATGTCCCCCGACGGAGTGGGCGAGGTACTCGACTGGATGCCGCCGCACACCGGCCGCGCCCCCGCGGTCCGGCACACCCTGATCCGCACCGTCCGCACCGTGCGCGGCACCGTCCGCTTCGACATGGAATGCCGCCCCCGGTTCGACTACGGCCGGGCCTCCCACCGGCTGGAGCTGAGCCCCGAGGCCGCCGTGTTCCGGGCGCCGGGAGCCTGCGCGCACCTGCAGAGCACCTTTCCGGTGGAGCGTGACGGCGACGACGTACGGGGCTCCTTCACGCTGAAGGTGGGCGAAGCGGCGGCGGTCGTCCTCACCGTCCGCGGAGCCGACGCGCAGACCCCGCCGCCGCTCTCCGTCGACGGGATCACCCACCAGCTCTGGGAGGCCGCCGACTTCTGGCAGAGCTGGGTCCGGGGCTCCAACTACCGGGGCCGGTGGCCCGACATGGTCAACCGCTCCGCCATCACCCTCAAGCTCCTCACGTACGCGCCCAGCGGAGCCCCGGTCGCCGCCGCCACCATGGGCCTGCCCGAACAGATCGGCGGCGAACGCAACTGGGACTACCGCTACACCTGGGTCCGCGACGGCTCGCTGTCCGTACGCGCCCTGCTCGACCTCGGGTTCGTCGAGGAGGCCACCGACTTCACGCACTGGCTCGGTGACCGGCTGCGCGAGTCCGCGGGCAGGAACGGCGAACCGCTCCAGATCATGTACCGGGTCGACGGCGAACCGCTGCTGTCCGAGGAGATCCTCGGTCACCTGGAGGGATACCGGGGCTCGGCGCCGGTCCGGCTGGGCAACGCGGCCGCCGACCAGTTGCAGCTGGACATCTACGGAGAGGCGCTCTACGCCCTGTCCGAGGGACACCAGATCGCCGTGCAGGCCGGCTACCAGGGCTGGAAGGTGCTCTCCCGGACGCTGGACTGGCTGGCCGGCTCCTGGGACCGCCCCGACGAGGGGATATGGGAGACGCGCGGCGGCCGCCAGGACTTCACGTACAGCCGGATCATGTGCTGGGCCGCCTTCGACCGGGGCCTGCGGCTGGCGGAGGAGTTCCGCCGGCCCGCCGACACCGCGCGCTGGACGCGGACCCGCGACGACATCCTGTACCAGGTCATGGAGCGCGGCTGGAGCGAGTCCGGCCGGGCCTACGTCCAGCACTACGGCAGCGACGCCGTCCTGGACGCCTCCCTCCTGCTCATGCCCCGGGTCGGTTTCGTGGCGCCCAAGGACCCGTCCTGGCTCTCCACCCTGGACGCCATGGACCGCACCCTGGTCTCCGACAGCCTCGTCTACCGCTACGACCCGGCCGCTTCCCCGGACGGCCTGCGCGGCTCCGAGGGCACCTTCAGCCTCTGCACCTTCCTGTACGTGGACGCGCTCGCCCGGGCCGGGCGCCTGCGGCCCGCCCGGTACACGTTCGAGAAGATGCACACCTACGCCAACCACGTCGGTCTCTTCGCCGAGGAGGTGGGCCCCAGCGGTGAGCAACTGGGCAACTTCCCGCAGGCGTTCACCCACCTGTCGCTCATCATGGCCGCGTGCACCCTCGACGAGGCGCTGGACCGCCGGCGCGACTGAGTCCACGGCTGAGTCCACGGCGGGGCACTACGCCCGGGACCTCGGCGGGTAAGGGGCCGCGGGGGTCAGGAGGATGGCGGTGTCGCCGGCGCCCGGCGTCGGCGGTCCGGCCTCCGTGGCGGCGGCCAGCCGCCCGTCCGGCCGCACCAGGAACAGCGTGTCGTGTCCCGCCGGGACGCCCTCGTCGGCCGGTACGACGACGATGCGGGCGCCGTCCGCGTACCGGTGGGCCAGTTCCGGCCGGTTGAGGCCGGGCCCGAACAGTGCCTCGCTGCCCGTGTACGGGGCGACGACGCCGTGGCCACGGGTGGGTGGTGCCAGTCGGTGGACGGGACCCTCCACGGTCTCCTTGAGGGTCATGAACGCGAGGGCGTTGAAGTCGTCCTCGTCGGTGAGCAGCAGGACGTCGGTGATGCCTTCGAGTTCGGCGCCGGCTCCGGTGGCGGCGGCGAGGAGTTCGCCCGGGGCCAGGTCGAGTCCGGCGTCGGTGATGCGGCGCCGTTGGCCGTCGAGCCCGGCCCACATGAGGACGTCCAGGCCCGCGGAGCGCAGGGCGCGCCCGAGCTCGATCACCCAGGGGTCGCCACCGACCAGGAGCGGCCGGGACCGGGCCGAGCGGCGGACGCCGAGCCGACGGGCCGCGGGTACCGCCGTCAGGCCGTACACCGTGACGGTGGCGACGATCACCACGAAGGTCGCGGGAAGGATCTTCTGTGCGCCGCCGACGCCGGCCGCGACGAGGGAGACGGAGAAGGTGGAGGCCGTGGCCGCGGCGACGATGCCGCGGGGGGCCATCCACCCGATGAACCAGCGCTCCCGGTGGGGGACGTCGGTGCGGGCGGTGCAGAGCTGCGCCACCAGCGGCCGGACGACGAGGACGAGCGCGGCGACCAGTCCCAGGGCGGGCAGTGCCACGTGGCGCAGGGACTGCGGGGTGACGGTGGCCGAGATGGAGATGAACAGCAGGCCGATGACGAGCGAGACCAGGGTCTCGAAGAAGGACCGGCGGGCGGGCATGTCCAGGCCGGGCAGGTTGGCCAGGGCGATCCCCATGACCACGGCGGCGATCAGGCCGGTGTCCTCGCGGAAGGCGTCGCAGGCCGCCGCCACCGAGACCACGGCGGCGAGCTGCGCCGTCGTGGCGAGCACCTCGTCGAGGGCGACGTGGCGCAGGAGCAGCCAGAGGAGGGCCGTGCCGACGGCGCCGCCCGCGAGGCCGACCGCGGCGCTGCCGCAGAACATGGCGGCCTTGGCGGTGATGCTCTGCTGTCCGTTGGCCAGGACCCCGTGGAAGACCAGGGCTCCCAGGATGCCCCCGAGCGGGTCGATCAGGGAGCCCTCCCAGAGGAGGACGCGTTGCAGGCGCTCCGTCGGACGGACGAACGCCAGCAGCGGCCCGACGACGGTCGGGCCGCTGACCACGAGGATCGCGCCCAGCATCACGGCGGCGCTCGATGACATGCCGAGGACGGGGACGGCGATCAGGGCCGCGGCCGGCCAGGTGACGAGCGCGCCGAGGCACACCAGCCGGACCACGACCGTGCGGGTGTGGCCCTTGAGGTGGCGGAGGTCGAGTCCGAGGCCGGAGTCGTAGAGGATGACGGCGACGGCCAGGGAGACGAGCGGGGAGAACGCGGGACCGAGCAGCTTCTCGGGGTTGACGTCGTCGGTCAGCGTGCCCGCGAGGAATCCGGCCGGCAGCAGCAGGAGGAGCGCCGGGACGCGCAGCAGGCTCGCGATCACCTGGCAGCCCACGGCGAGGGCCACGACCAGTCCGGTGCCGAGCAGGATCTGATTCGTCGTCATGGCGGGCCATTGTGACGTGCCGCGGCGGCCGGAACGCCCCGGCGGGGATGTGGGCGGCGAGCGTGTCGGTCACCTCCGCGCACCTTCACCCCGGTCTACGGTGGGACCCGCGATCCCGGCCCCCGTGTCGGGTGACCGCGGTGGCCGGAGCGTTCCGCCCCCGCCGCCCCGCCCCCTCGCAGCAGTCGGCCCTGACCGGACCCACCCCCTCGGATGCGAACCGTATGAGCGATCCGCGCGAGCCCATGCATCTGTCGCGACCAGCCGCGAACCCCGAGCGCCGCTGGCCGATGGCCGCGGCCGTCATCACCTCCGCGGTGTTGACCCTGCTCCTGCCCGACGACCTGCGGCTGGGACCGCGATGGGCGCTCCCCCTGGTGGAGGGACTGCTCCTGGTGGCGCTGGTCTCGGCCGACCCGGTCCGGATCAGCCGCCGCTCGGCCAGGTTGCGCGGGGTGGCGATCACCCTGGTCTGCGTGATGGCGGTCGGCGCGTTCTGGTCGACCGTGCGGCTGATCGACGACCTCATCCACGGTGGGAAGGAGACCGGGTCGGCGTCCGCCCTCCTGTTGGCCGGCGGCAGCGTCTGGACCTCCACGGTCCTCGTGTTCTCCCTGCTGTACTTCGAGCTGGACAGCGGCGGACCGGCCGCACGGGCGCACCACATGCCGCGCACCCCGGCGCTCGCCTTCCCCCAGCACCTCAGCCCCGAGCTCAGTGCGACCCACTGGCGCCCCCGCTACGTCGACTACCTCTACCTCGGGTTCACCAATTCGACCGCGTTCAGCCCCACCGACGTGATGCCGCTCGCCGCCTGGGCCAAGATCGCCATGACCGTCCAGTCCGTCATCTCCCTGGCCATCCTGGGTCTCGTCATCGCCCGGGCCGTCAACGTCCTCGTCTGACGGACGGCCGGACCACGGCGGCGCCGGGCGGCGCCGCCGTCCGCGTGGCCGGGCCGTCAGCCGCCGCCGGTCGTGCCGCCCGGTTCGGGGCCGCCGCGCCCGAGGTCGGCATCGGTGAGTTCCTCCAGCTCGCCGTGGGTGTCCAGCCAGTACAGGAGGAAGACGGCGGGGCCGACGAGCACCAGGGCCACCAGCGTCACGAACACCAGCCACGTCAGGGTGGAGGGGGCCCCCGCCGCGTCGGCGACGGTCAGCGAGGTGGGGATGAGGTACGGGCGCTGGGCCAGGCCCCAGGCGAGGACGGCCCCCGCGACGACCGCCACCGCACCGGCCCGGACCGGGAGGCCCGGGGTGCGCGTCAGCAGCCACGCGGTGGCGCAGGTGGCGACCCCGGCCACGAGGGTGAACACGAGCCCCACGCCGTGGGTGAGGCCGTGCCACACGTACGGGGCGTCCGTACGGGTGACGAACAGCGTGATCACGGCCAGCACGGCGACCGCTCCGAGCGCCGCCAGCGCCCGCGCCCGGAAGTAGCCGACCAGATCGGGCGCGTCGAAGCGGCGCGCGTCACCGGCGAGGAACACCGCGCCGAGGAAGGCCGTGGCGGTGACGGCCAGCAGTCCGAACAGGAGGGAGGTGGGGTTGACCCAGATGTGCGCCTCGGGTTCCGTGCCGGGCGCCGCCCGCCCGGAGGCGATCCCGCCGGCCGCCGCGCCGAGGAAGAAGGGCGTGACCAGCGAGGAGAGGGCGAACAGGGCGCCGAGCAGCCGCTGTCGGGCGAGCCGCCGTGCGGCCTTGCGGAAGGCGAAGGAGGCGCCGCGCAGGACCATGCCGACGGCGGCCAGGGCGAGCGGGAGCCACATCGCCGAGAAGACGGTCTGGAAGAACGTCGGGAATCCCGTCCACATGATGACGAGGACGAAGATCAGCCAGACGTTGTTGACCTCCCATACCGGGGACATCGCGTGGTCGATGAGCCACCGCGGCCGTTTGCCGCGTTCGGCCCCTCCGGCGACCAGGTCCCAGAAGCCGGCCCCGTAGTCGGTGCCGCCCGCGCACGCGTACGCCGCCACGGCGAGCAGCAGGACGAGGGCGATGAGCCCGGCGGTCACGGCCGGCCGTCCTCGGACGGGGCGGATCCGCCGCCGGCGCCGGGCGGGCCGCCCGCCGGGACGGAGGGACGGGGCCCGTACGGGGTGTCCGTCTCGGGCTCCCCGGCCGTGCCCCCGGCCGCCTGCCGCGCGTCGGCGAGCCGCCATCGGGTGCGCATCTTCAGGAGGACGGCGAGGAAGGAGCCGAAGACGAACACGTACACCGTGACCACCAGGCCGAACATGATCCACAAACTGGTCGAGCGGGTCGCGGTCACCGCCTCGGCGACCCGCATGTTCTGGTACACGATCCAGGGCTGGCGCCCCACCTCCGTGGCGACCCAGCCGCATTCCACGGCCACGACCGAGGCGACGCCCGCGCAGGCGGCGCCGCGGTAGAACCAGCGGGAGCCCGGCAGGCGGTGGTGCCTGAACCAGACCAGCGCGTACCAGAGGGCGAGCAGCACCAGCACGGATCCGATCACGACCATGAGGTCGAAGGCCCAGTGGGCGATGGTCGCCTGGGTGGCCGTGGGCCGGTCGGTCTCGGGGACGGAGCTCAGTCCGATCACCTTGGTGTCCGGGCTGAAGCCGGCCAGGATGGAGTCGAGCTGGGGGATTTTGATGCCGCCGGAGACCGATCCGTCCGGGTGCAGACGGCCGAACATGTACTCGGGCACATGGGTGCCGGTGTCCCAGACGATCTCCAGTGCGGCGAACTTGATCGGCTGTTTGTGGAACACCGACCGGGCGATGGAGTCGCCCAGCATGAACTGGACCGGAGTGGCCACGGCCGCGAGGGTGAAGGGGACGGCGAAGCCGAGCCGGTGGTAGTGGTCCCGGCGGCCGCGCAGCCAGCCGACGGCGTAGACCCCGGCCACCACGTACCCGGCGGTCAGCAGCATGCCCACGACGAAGTGCCAGTACTGCGGCCCGAACATCGGGGTGAAGACGGCCTTCCAGATGTTCACGTCGACCGGGTTGCCCTCGGGGTCGAGGGAGAAGCCCTGCGGCGTGTTCATCCAGGAGTTGGCGGCCAGGATGCCGAACGCTCCCATCAGCGCGACGGCGGGGAGCGGGAGCCCGAGCAGGAAGTGCGTACGGGGCTTGAGCCGGCGCCAGCCGTAGAGGTAGATGGCGATGAGCACCGCTTCGAGGAAGAACGCCCACGCCTCGACACCGAACCCGATCCCGAACACGTCGCCCCACCTGCCCATCAGGCCGGGCCAGAGCAGGCCGAACTCGAAGGAGAGGACGGTGCCGGTGACGATGCCGACGGCGAACTGCACCGCCATCACGGCCGACCAGCGCCGGGCCAGCAGCAGGGCGGTGGGGTCGTTGTGGCGCAGGCCGCGGTGGTGCATCACCAGGGTGATGAGCGGCAGGGCCACGCCCATGGGCACGAGGATGATGTGGGAGGCGAGGGTGAAGGCCATCAGCTCCCTGGCGGGGAGCAGCTGGGCGGGGGCGTCGGCGAGCAGGTGGACCGTGGTGTGCATGCGTGCCTTCGCTGCTAGTGCCGTGACCGGCGCGCGGGCGAGGGGGGTCAGCCGCCGGTGGCGAATCCGGGGAACAGGGTCATTCCGCCGTCGACGTAGAGGGTGGCGCCGACGACGTAGTCCATGAGGTCGGACGAGAGGCCGACGACGGCGTGCGCGATGTCGTCGGGATCGCCGATGCGCTTGTACGGGATCAGCTTCAGCAGGTCCTCGCGCGCCTGCGGGGTCTCCCAGGCGTCGCGGTTGATGGGGGTCTTGATGGCCCCGGGGGCGACCGCGTTCACCCGGATCCGGTGCGGTGCGAGCTCCTGGGCCAGGGTCTCCATCATCATCTGCACGCCGCCCTTGGAGGAGGCGTAGTTGACGTGTCCGGCCCACGGGATGATCTGGTGCACCGAACTCATGCAGATGATCTTCCCGGCCGCGCAGGACACCTCGGGGACCACTCCGCGGCGCATGAACTCCTTCGTCGCCTCGCGGGCGCACAGGAACTGGCCGGTGAGGTTGACGTCCAGCACCTTCTGCCACTGGGCGAGGGTCATCTCGGTGAACGGGGCGTCCCGTTGCAGGCCGGCGTTGGCGACCATGATGTCGATCGTGCCGAACTCCGCCACCATCCGGTCCACCATGGCGACGACCTGGTCCTCCTGGGACACGTCCGCCTCGTAGGCGGCCGCGCGCACGCCGTACGAGGCGATCTCGCGGACGACCTCCTCCGCGGATTCGCGGTCGGCGACGTAGTTCACGACCACGTCGGCACCGGCCTTGCCGAGGCCGATGGCCGTCGCCTTGCCGATACCGGAGTTGGCGCCGGTGACCAGCGCCTTCTGTCCCTTGAGCAGATGGGCCGGAATCACACCCTGCGGTGCGCCCACGGTGGAATCCACGTCGTGCTGCCTCCTCGATGCGCGGCCCCGGGCGACCGGACCGACCGACGGCCCACACAAGCAGCGGCGGCCGCCGCCCGCCCGCCGGGCGGGCTCCGGTTGGGCCGATCGGCCGAGGATCTTCCTCCGGTCGGCGCAGGGGCCGGGGCGGTCAGTTCAGCCGGGCCAGGAGGTGGTCGCCGACCCGCAGGGCGTTGGCGATGGCGGTCAGGGACGGGTTGACCGCGCCGATGCTCGGGAAGAAGCTCGTGTCGACCACGTAGAGGTTGTCGAGGTCGTGGGCCTTGCAGTCGGTGTCCAGGGCGGAGGCGGCCGGGTCCGTGCCGAACCGGACGGTGCCCGCCTGGTGCGCGGTGGCCCCGATCGGCATGCCCTTGTGGAGGTAGATGCTGTGCGGCAGCAGGTGGTGCTCGTGCATGCCCAGGTGTCCGAGCATGCCCTGGAGCTTGTGCCGCAGCCGCTCCAGACCCTCCGTGTTGTTTTTCTCGTCGAGTGCGAGGTGGATGGCGCCGTCGCGGTCCAGGGTGACCCGGTTGTCCGGCATCGGGAGGTCCTCGCCGCACAGCCAGAAGTCGACGGCGTGGTGCGCCAGCACCTCGAACGGCATGTCGGGGGTGACCGCGCCGGCCCAGCGCGGGGCTTCGCCGTGGATCTGCTCGGCGTCCGACTTGCCCAGCATCTGGATGCCGCCCAGCGGGTGGTCCCAGTCGTCGGCGCCCAGGTACCAGTCGTGCAGCGCGAGGGTCTTCTGGAACTGCGTGTCGTTGGGTTCCTTCGACACCGCCATCAGGGCCAGGTTGTTGTGCCGCATGTAGTGGCGGCCCACGACGTCGGAGCTGTTGGCCAGTCCGCGCGGGTGGCGGTCGTTGGCCGAGGCCAGGAGCAGGGCCGCGGAGTTGACCGCCCCGCAGGAGACGACCACGATGTCCGCGGAGAACCGGGTCTCGGAGCCGTCGGCGCCCCTGACGACGACGGCGGTGACGCTGCGGCCGGTCGCGTCGGTCTCCAGCCGGACCACGTGGGCCTGGGTGAGCAGTTCGACGTTGGGGTGCTCCAGGGCGGGCTCCACGCAGATCACCTGGGCGTCGGACTTGCCGCGCACCAGGCAGGGGAAGCCGTCCACCCGGTTGCAGCGGATGCAGACGCTGGAGGGAACGGCCCGCCCGTCGGCGTCCTGGACGAGGTCTACGCCGATGGGCAGGTGGAAGGGGTGCAGCCCCTTCCTCTCCAGGTCGTCGCTCAACCGCTGGATGCGCGGCTCGTGTTCGACGGGCGGGTACGCGTACTGCGCGCTCACCGGCCCCTCTCCGGGATCCTCCCCGTGCCTCCCGTGCACGCGGTAGAGGTGCTCGGCCTGCGTGTAGTACGGCTCCAGGTCCTCGTACCCCAGGGGCCAGGCGGGCGAGATGCCGCCGTGGTGGCGGAGCTCGCCGAAGTCCTCGGGCCGCAGCCGGAAGAGGGCGGCTCCGTAGAACTTCGTGTTCCCGCCGACGTAGTAGTTGACCTCGGGCGGGAACGCTTCCCCGTGCTTGTCGAACCAGAACTCCGGGGCCCGGTACTTGCCCTTGACGAACACCGCGGTGGAGTCCCAGTTGTCCCGCTCCCGCGGCAGGTAGCCGCCGCGTTCGAGGAGGAGGACGCGTTTGCCGGACGGCGCCAGCCGGTGGGCGAGGGTACCGCCGCCCGCGCCGGTCCCGATGATGATGACGTCGTAGTGGGGGAAGTCGCCCACGTCGACCACCGTCCTTGGGGTCGCGGCCCTGCCATCGCGCCAGGACCTGTCGCTCCGCGGTGCGTGCATCGGGGCGTTTCCGCCCATTCGAACGTAGCCGCCCTTCTCCCGGACGGCGACCCGGCGGGGCGGGCACCGGCGCGGACCGCCGTCACAGCACGGCGATCGGGTTCACGGGGGACCCGGTGGCGCCCGGCAGCCGCAGCGGGGCGACCACGCACAGGAAGCTCCAGCGGCCGGCCCGTTCACAGGCCGTGACCAGCTCCTCGAAGTCCAGGTAGTCCATCAGGTGCATGCCCATCGCGTGCACGGCCAGGACGTGCACGGGGAAGGCTACGTCCGCCACCGCGCAGGGGGCGGTGTCGTTGTTGCCGTCGCTTCCCAGGACGGCGACCTGCCGCTCCGCCGCGAACGACAGGGCGTCCGGGTGCAGGCCCGCCCGCGCCGAGGCCGCCTCCCACGCCCCGAGTTCCGCGCGGCGGCGCCGGTGCCCCACCCGGACGAGCAGCAGGTCCCCGGGGCCGACCCGGACGCCCTGGGCGGCCTCGGCGGCCGTCAGGTCCCCGGCCGTCACGTGGTCCCCCGGCTCCAGCCAGGGCACGCCCCGCGACCGGGGGACGTCCAGCAGCACGCCCCGCCCCACGATGCCGTCGCGGACCGCGTCGAGGGAGAGCGGGCGCGGGCCCGTGGCGCCCGCGTCCCCGGCCGGGGCCCCGCCGTACAGTCCGCCGTCGAAGATCACGTGGTTGAGCGCGTCGAGGTGGCTGTCGGCGTCCCCGTGGACGTTCATGGCGAAGTGGTCGAGGGCGAAGTGCAGACCTTCCGCGGTGGCCTCCCCGGGGGCGGGCCCGGTCACCCGGTACTCGGCGGGCTCGGGGTCGTCCGGACCCGGCCCGGTCTCGATCGGCGCGGCGAGGGACACCGTGTGACCGAGTCGGACCTCGGCGGCGGCCGCCGCGACGCGTTCGGGGGTCAGGTGGCGCAGCGCCCCGATCCGGCCGTGCGGATCCGGGCCGGACCGGTCCGCCGCGCGCAGCCGCTCGTACAGTGCCCGGAATTCCCGCGCGCTCATGCGCGGGCCGGCCGGGGTTTCGTGGTGCCGGGCCATCGGATCGCCGCCTTCCCGCCGACGGTGGGGTGTGCCGGTGCCGCCCGGCCTGGTCTGCGTCCGGTCCCGCTCAGCCGGCGCTCCCCCAGGGACTCAGGCCCCAGCGGAGCACGTGCCGGGCCCCCGGTTCCAGGACGGCCAGGTCCGTGCCGGTGCGGAAGGCGTCCGCCGGGCAGGACATGGCCTCCACGGCGACACCGCGGCGCCGCTCGGGCTCCGCCAGGGTGTCACCGGTGTACACCTGCACGCAGCGGGTGCCCTCGCCGAGCCACACGTCGGTGCCGTGCCGCCCCGAGGGGTGTGCCAGCCGGACCACGGCCCGGCCGTCCCCGTCGCGGTCGAGTCCGGTGAAGGCGGTGTCCAGGTGCACCGCGCCGATGGGGCGGGGGGTGCGGAAGTCGTACTCCGTGCCCTCGACGGGCTCCTCGCCGATCGGCAGGCCCGCGTCGTCGGTGCGCAGCCGCAGGCGGGCGGGCACGGTGAGCAGCGCCTCGTCGACCCGCCCGGTGCCGACCGTCAGGTAGGGGTGTTGCCCCACGCCGTACGGCGCCCTCGTGGTGCCGGTGTTGGTGGCGCGGACGATGACCTCCAGCCCGGTGTCGTCAAGCCGGTAGTCGGCGGTCACCTCCAGCAGGAAGGGGTACCCGGGCTGGGGGTGGAGCGTGGTGCCGGCCCGCAGGGCGTCGCCGGAGCGGTCGAGCAGGCGCCAGGGGGTCCAGCGCAGCAGTCCGTGGATCGCGTTGTGGTGCTCCGGTTCGCTGAGCGGGAGTTGGTGGTCCGCGCCGTCGAAACGGTAGCGGCCGCCGCCGACCCGGTTGGGCCAGGGCACCAGCAGCTGCCCGCGCCCGCCGGTGACGGGGGCGTCGGCGGCGAACCCGTCCAGCAGGGGCCGGCCGTCCGCCTCGTAGTGGCGCAGGGCGCCTCCGAGTTCGACCACGACGGCGCGCTGGCCGCCGTGGCGCAGCTCCCACTGCTCACCTGTCGGGCCGAAGGCCCCCGGGGTCTGCGCGGACATGGGGTGTCTCCTCGGGCGGGTGGAACGGACACTTCCAATCTCGGTCAGCGGCCCCCGCCCCGCATGTCGGGCCACCGGCACGGGCCCGCCGCCGGCCCCTCCCCCGGGCCCGGAACCCCGCGGCGGCCGCGCGGATGCGGCCGGACCGCATCAAGGAGGGGAAAACCCTGTCTGACTCCCGCTCGGGATGGCAGTCTCTACTCCTCGGAAACGTCGTCCTGGGGGGGATCACACGTGATGGAGCCGGGCACGGGCATGGGCCTGCGGGGCCGGAGCGGCATCCTGTCGCTCGTCGACGCGTGCCTGAAGGAGGACCCGGCGGCCGAACGGCCCCTGACCATGCTCCTCGGGCCGGCGGGCAGCGGGGCCAGCGAGGCGCACAGCGCGCTCATGGAGCACTTCGGGCCCGACTACCCCTTCGCCTTCGTCAATTTCGGCGGGGCGCAGTCCCTGCTGCCGCGCTACGCCCTCGGGCTCCTGGCCCGCCAGCTCGAACGCAAGCTGCCCCGCTACGGGCGCTTCCACTTCCCGCTGCTCAGCCTGGGCCTGCTCGCCTCCGACCAGGAGCTGCGCATGCGCAGCCTCGCCGAGGGCCGGCGCGCGGTGCAGCGCCAGCTCGACCGGTTCCAGGAGGAGAACGAGGCCCGGTACGGCGACTACCTGGCCGCCTTCTTCGAGGTGGGGATGGGCGCGGTCGGAATGCCCGAAGGTGCCTCGACCGCGGCTCTGGCCCTCTTCCAAGACGCCCTGCGGCGGGGCCGCCGCACCGTGCCCGGCCTGTTCGGCGGCAGGCTGGGCAGCCGGCTGACCTCCGGGGCCCACTGGTACGGACGCCACCCCATGACCCGCAGCGCGGACCCCATGGAAGCCCTCGTGGAGCTCAACCTCTGGCGTCACGAGGGCGACGAGAACGAGCAGGAGCGGCTCGACCTCGTCCTGTTCTCCGCGTTCCTGGAGGACCTCAGACGCAACTCGGCCCGCAGTTTCATGCCCCGCTCCTACCTGCTGCTCCTCGACAACTCCCACACCGGGTACGGCCGCCGCTTCCTCGACCTGCTGCTGCGCTCGCGGCACGACGAGACGGTCGTGGCCGGCCATGCCAGCGACCCGCTGACCGTCGTCGCGAGCTCCAACCGCTGGCTGCCCCGCTGGGGCCCGGCCACCGGCGACTCCTGGCCCTGGCAGTTACGCGGCCCCGACCGGGCCTCCCTGTCCGACTGGAGCGCCCACCGGCCGACCCGCGACAGCGAGGACACCTGGTGGTACCCGCTGCGGCTGCGCGACCTCAACCTGGACGAGGTGCGGATCCGGATAGAGCTCCAGCTCGGCGGGAACGGCGACCTGGCGCCGCTGACCCGCCTGACCTCCTTCGTCCACCGGCTGACCGGAGGGCTGCCGCGCGCCGTCCACCAGGTGCTGGACGTACTGCGCCAGGCCGGGCCGCCCCCCGACTCGGGCCCCCGGCAGGACCGCTGGCTGCGGACCCTGCCCGACCGGCCGCTGCGCTCCGGGGAGGAGTCCGCCTCCCTCGCCGACACGGCCCTCGGCCACCTCCTGCGCGACTTCGACGACACCCAGCGCGCCGCCCTCGCCGAATGCGCCGCCGCCCGGGACTTCTCCGTCGCCACCCGGCTGCTCAGCCCCGACGACTCCCTCTTCGGGGAGATCCGCTCCCGCTGGCTGCTGACCGGGCCCGTCGCCGTCGTCCCCGTACTGCACCCGTGGCTGCGCCGGCTGCTCCTGTGGCGGCTGGCCGCCCGCCCCGACGGGTGGGACGCGGCGCACGAACTCCTCGCCGAGTACTACCGGGGCGAGGGGAAGCCGGTGCAGCAGATGTACCACCAGCTGGCCCGCGGGCGGACCGAGGAGGTCGCCGCGCACCTGACGCGGCGCTTCACCGCCGTACCGGCCGCGCAGTGGATCTCCGAGTTCGACGCGATCACCGCCGCGCCGAACCGGCTGCCCACCGACAGCGGACCCGTGGAGCTCCTCGCCGGGCTCGTCCCGCGCCGGCCCGGGCGGGTGATGGACACCGAGTCGGTGATCCACACCCTGGTGACCACCCGCTGGGTGTGGAGCGATCCGCTCGCCGACCCGGCCATGCGCCTCAACGACCTGATCGCCGACGGCTGCGCGCAGCTGTCCCAACTGCGGAGGAACGACATCGTGGCCCTCTACGACGAGGCGGAGCGATACCGTCACTGGCGCGATCCCCAGACCGCGGGCTGGGAGGGCTGAGCGCGTGCCCAGACTCGAATGGCCCCTGCACGTCGTGCGCCGCGTCGCCCTCGCCACCGCCGCCGCGGTCGCGCTGGTCGCGGCGTTGTGGCTGGGGGTCGGCTGGCTCCAGGAGCGCCAGGCCAGATGCGCCGACGGGGTCGTCGAACAGGGCCCGGACGACGAATGCGTCGGAGTGACCGACGGCGCCTACGTGTTCGCCCCGCACCTCGACGCGGTCACCCGAAAGATCGAGGAGGAGAACCGCCGGGTCCTCGCCAACGCGGACAAGGAACCGTACGTCAGCGTCGCGTACTTCACCTCCTTCACCAGCACCGCCGACGACAGCAACTCGGCCGAGGGCGTCCGCCACGAGCTCCAGGGCGCCTACCTCGCCCAGTTCCGCCACAACCAGGGCGACCTCGCGGCCACCCCCAAGATCCGTCTGCTGATCGCCAATCCGGGCAGCAGGTCCACCCAGTGGAAGCACACGGTCGACGAGCTGATCGCCCGCAAGGACTCCCCGGACCGGCTCGTCGCAGTGGCCGGCCTCGGCCCCAGCAACAACGAGAACCTCGCGGCCATAAGGCGTCTGTCCGAACACGGCATCGCCATGGTCGGCGCCACCCTGACCGCGACGAACATCCAGGGGATCAACGGCTTCGTCCGGATCGCGCCCACCAACGAGGACGAGGCGTACGCGGCAGCCGGCTACCTCAAACGGCGAGGTGTCGCCACCGCCGTCGTGATCCAGGACGTGGCGGAGGGGAACCTCTACGCCTCCACCCTCGGCACGGCCTTCACCAAGGCCTTCCAGGACGGCGACAAGCACCGGCTCGTCGCCGAGCGCATGACCTACGACTCCTCCGTCAGCAGCGCCTGGCAGAACGAACTGCGCTACATGCCGGGCCAGTTGTGCCAGCAGCGCCCCCAGCTGGTGTACTTCGCGGGCCGCGGCCAGCACCTGACGCACTTCCTCGACGCGCTCGCCAACCGCAGCTGCACCGACCAGCAGTTCACGGTGTTCACCGGGGACGACACGACCAACCTGAGCGCCGAACAGCTCGCCCACGCCGCCGACACGCACATCGAGGTGCTCTACACCGGCCTCTCCCATCCCGACATGTACCGCTCGGCGCCCCAGGCGGTGTCCGCGCCGTCCGCGAAGAACTTCCAGCCGGGCGGGCTGCTGGACCAGTGGTTCCCGCGCGACACCCGGGACGACGGCGGGGCCCTGATGGGCCACGACGCGGTGCTCGCCGCGGCGCACGGCATCCAGATGGCGGCCCGCTGGCAGGGGCAGGTCGTCGGCGACGCGGTGGCCCGGATGTTCCACCAGATGGACGGCACCCAGCAGGTGGCCGGGGCCAGCGGGTTCATCTCCTTCCAGAACAACGGCAATCCGCGCAACAAGGCCGTCCCCGTCCTGCGCCTCGACGGCAAGGGGCACGTGGAGTTCGTCGAGGTCTCCGCGGCGGACGGCAAACCACCGCAGGAGCAGTGAGGAGGGCGGCGACCCGCTCGAAGGACCTCAGGCCGGCTCGTGGCCGACGGCCTGGCGCGACGGCAGGTAGTAGGGGCGGTTGTGGGCCGCGACCGGGGCCGACCGGTGGGTCCAGGCCCCGGCGGCCGGGGCGTCGCCGATGAGGGCGCCGACGTCCCGGCCCGGGTCCTCCTCCCCGGGGTGGACGGTCAGCCGGATGCGGTCGGCGTGCCCGGGTGCGGTGAGGTCGTACCAGCGGTAGGGCTGGTAGACGTTCATGGGCCCGGCCAGCAGACGACCGTCCGGGTCGGTGCCGTACCCCGTGACGGGGGCCATGTTGGCGGGGACCGGGTCGAGGCCGTCCAGTACCGCGGTGATGTCGAGCAGTGGGGCCCGGCCCCTGTCGAGCGTGTCGTCCGGCCCGATCCCGGCCGCGTTGCAGCGTACGGTCCAGGTCTCGCCCGCCGGGCCGTTGAGGGACGGCAGGCCGACCTCGAACCAGCCCGGGTGCTTCGGCTCCGCGTACAGCTCGCGCCCGGCCCGGATGGCGAAAGGGTTGTCGCAGACGACGTGGATGCGGGCGATGCCGAGCAGTTTCGTCTGGTCCCAGCCCTGCGCGTACTGGGCGTAGGTCAGCCGCGGGAGGCGGTCGCGGTCGGCCGTCGGGTACGCGATGACGTTGTACTCGATCTCCTGGGTGACGCCTCCGCCGAACGGGTACTGCGCGTAGTACAGCTGGTAGTTGAGCGAGACCAGGGCCCGGCCCTCGAACTCGGCCGCGGACAGGTCCGGGTGGTGCTTCGCGAGCAGATCGCGGACCGGTCCCGGGTCCACCGGCCAGTCCACGCCGAGCTGGTGCAGCGCCCCGTAGTGGAAGGGGAGGCGGAAGGGTTCGGGTACGGGGGGCAGGGAGGGCGTGGTCACGAGGGGGCTCCTGGCGTGGTCGGACCGACGGGGACGGGCCGGTCGCGGGCGATCAGGTCGGACTCGATGGCGTCGGCGCTGCGCAGGGCGAGGGCAGCCATGGTCAGGGTGGGGTTGGCGGTGGCGACCGAGGGCATGCTGCCGCAGCCGACGGCGTACAGGCCGGGGTGGTCCCAGCAGCGCTGCCGGGCGTCGACCACCGAGCTGGCCGGGGAGTCGCCCATGATGTGGGTGCCGGCGGCGTGGCCCGCCCCGCGGTATCCGTAGGTACGGCCGCCGTGCTCGAACCGGCCGGGCCAGGCGGTGGCGGGCGCGTAGTCGGTGTGGTCCTCGGCGCCGAGCAGCGCGAAGATCTGGTCGGAGACCGCCCGGGCGGCGGCCATGCCGGCCTTGACGTGGTCGTCGAGGTCGTAGGTGACCAGGGGCCTGGGCAGTCCGAGGGCGTCGCGCTCGGTCGGGTGGAGGGTGACCCGGTTGGCGGGGTCGGCGGCCTGCTCCATCTCGAACTGCAGGGCGAACTGCCGGCGGATCCGGTCGCCGACCGCCCGACGCAGTCCGGCCCCGGACAGCCCCTGGCGCACGACGAGTTCCGCGACGTCCGCGTCGACGGGACCCTTGGCCCAGACCCAGCCCCAGTTGCCGATCTCGATGCGGAACGGCGCCCGCAGCGCGCGTGCCGGGCCGCCCCGGAAGCCTTCGAGGCCCGAGGTGGAGCCGGGACCGCGGTACGGGCCGGTGGGCCTCGGCAGCAGGCCCCAGGTGAGCAGGACCGGGTGGTCCATCAGGTTGCGGCCGACCTGGCCGCTGCGGTCGGCCAGGCCGGACAGGAGCAGCAGCCTGGCGTTCTCCACCGCGTGCGCGGCGAGTACGACGACATCGGCGCGTGCGACGGCCGCCGTTCCGTCGTACGACCGGTACTCCACACCGGTGGCGCGGCCGCTGCCGTCGACCAGGACCCGGGTGACGACGGACCGGTCCTTCAGTGTGACGGACGTGCTCCAGCGCCCCTGGGTCTTGAGCGGGGTGTACTTCGCGTACGAAGGGCAGTGCGGGATGCAACTCGCGTTGCCCACGCACCTGTTGTCCGGATCGGGACGCCCCCGCTCCCCGCGCGGGACGTAGCCGCGGCCGCCGCCGTACCGGGGGTCGGGGACGCCGTTGCGGGCGTGCGGGGTGCCGACCACGCGCAGCTCGACCTCGTGCAGGGCGACGGGGTCCTTGACCCGGCGCCCGTCCAGGCCCGCCGCGAGGATCCGGTCCAGGTGGCTGGCCGGGATCGGCCGCATGGGGAAGACGTAGTCGTCGTGGAACGGCAGCCCGACGTGTTCGCGCTGCTCGGCGGCGTCGGCGGCCACCCCCAGCTCCGCCTCGGCCTCCCGGTAGTACGGCTCCAGGTCGTCGTAGGTGAGGGGCCAGCGCCGCCCGTAGCCGAGGGACTCGGTGTCGAAGTCCTCGGGCAGCATGCGCGGGACGAGCCCGGTCCAGACGTTGCCGGTACCGCCGTTGACGCGGACGTAGCCGCTGGAGTACGGCAGGGGGCCGTTCTGGTGCAGGTGGCCCGCGGCCCGGAAGCCGGGGGACGCCCGAGTACCGGTGAGGTCGGTCACCTCGGGCCAGGGCGCCGCCGGATGCGGCCGGTGGGCGGAACCGGGCACCTTGGCCGATGCGGTCAGGAAGGTGGTGAGGGGGTCGTCCCCCCGCCCCGTCCCGGTGCCCGCCGCCCCGGCCTCCAGGACCAGGACCCGGCGGCCGCGCCCGCCGAGCCGGTGCGCGACGAGCGACCCGGCGACCCCGGCGCCGACGACGATCACGTCGTAGCGGTTCACGGGCCGTCCACCTCCGCCGGGGGCAGGGCCCAACTGCCGTACCCGGCGGGCTCGGTGGCGGGGGCCATGAGCCCGGCCGCCTTCCACGCCAGGCCCTGGGCGTAGGCGAGCGGCGACACCACGAACGGCGGCGGCCCCGGCCAGCTGCCGGTGTACCAGAGGAGCGTGACGGCGCGCGCGGCGTCGGGAAGGCCGCCGTCCGTGCCCCCGCCCGGCCGCGCCGCCCCGCGCAGCAGCCGCTCGAACCGGCCGGTGCCCAGCTGCTCCGAGGCCACCCGGCGGTACGCGTCGCAGAGGCCGGTGGCGCGCAGCTCCTCCTCGTCGAAGCCGGTCAGCCGGGCCGACAGTGCCGTGAAGTCACTCGTGTCATCGCTCGTGGCCACGGGGTCAACGGTGCCCCGCGGGAAACGGCCTCATGCGTCACCCGCGACGTTGGCCGGTTCTGGCCGTGGAGAGGAAGCGTTTCTGCTCCGGGCGGGTCGGCTCCGCCACGAACCGTCGACGAGTTTGACTGAATTTTCAGTCAGTGCGAGGCTGAGGTCGGGGCTGGAACCCTGCCCGACCGGCGATCCCCCCTGTCCGCGATGGCGGCGCCGGTCCGGCGAAGGTCTACTTGATCTGGAGATGCCATGACCGAACACCGTGGCGAGCGCTCGCTCGCCGACCACCTGCTCGGGCTCCTGCCCTCCCGTCGGGGCGTGCTCGGGGCGGTCGGCCTCGGCGCGGCCGGCGTCGCCCTCGGCGGCGCGGCGCTCACGTCGGCCTCCGCCTCGCCCGCACCGCGGCCGGGCGGGGTACGCCCCCGGGTGCCAGCCGATGACGTCCCGCACGCCAGGACCTGGATGTCCTGGCCGTCGCGGAAGTCGGTCTGGGGGCGGCAGCTGTCCGGCGTACAGGAGGACATCGCGCTGATCGCCCGCACCATCGCCGAGTTCGAGCCGGTCGTGATGTGCGCCCCCGACGACTACAGCGCCCGCGAGGCGCGGCCCCTGTGCGGACCGCAGGTCGAGGTGATCACCGCGATCGCCACCGACGACCTGTGGATGCGCGACATCGCCCCGGTCTTCCGCCACGACGGGAACGGCGGCGTGGACGCGATCTCCCTCAACTTCAACGGGTGGGGCAACAAGCAGGTGCACACCTACGACGCCCGGGTCGCCGAGCTCGTCGCCCGTCGGCGGGGCCTGCGGCTCACCTACGCCGACCTGGTCGGCGAGGGCGGGGCGGTGGAGTGCGACGGCGACGGCACGCTGATGGCGACCGAGAGCAGCCTCGTCAACAAGAACCGCAACCGGGGCATGAGCCGCGCCGAGATCGAGGACGCCCTCCTGGAGGCGTACGGCGCGGACAAGATGATCTGGCTGCCCGGGATCAAGGGCAAGGACATCACCGACGACCACGTCGACGTCACCTCGCGGTTCGTCCGCCCCGGCGTGGTGATGGTCCAGCTGCCGCCCCAGGACCGCAACGACGAGTGGGCGCGCGACGCCCGCGAGCAGTTCGCGATCCTCTCCGCGGCGACCGACGCCCGCGGCCGGCGGCTGCGGGTGATCCGGGTGGACGGCCCCGACACCGTCCGCTCGAAGAGCTCGACCTTCGTCGACTCCTATCTGAACTTCGTCCTCGTCAACGGCGGCGTGATCACCGCCCAGTTCGGCGACCGGGCCAAGGACGAGGCCGCCCGGCAGGCCCTGGCGGCGGCCTTCCCCGGCCGTGAGGTCGTCCAGCTGGACGTCGACCGCCTGATGGGCGGTGGCGGTGGCATCCACTGCTCGACCATGCACGAGCCGATGCCCTGACCTCCCGTCCGCATGGACACCGCCGGCGGTGCGCCCCGCCGGCCCGGCGACCGGGCGTACGGCCCGGTCGCTCCCCGCTCCCCCTTCCCCCACCGGAGGACCCCGTGCCGATTCCCGACCTGTCACGCCGCTCCGTCATGCGCTCCCTCGCGGGCGCAGGCGCGCTCGCCCTCGGCCTGACCGCCTGTTCCGAACTCGACGACCCGGACCAGGACGGCGCCCCGGCTCCGGGCTCCGGCGCGGCGAACGGGCGTCGGCTCGGCGCCGAGTGGGAGAAGCACACCCGTACGTTCATGGCGTGGCCCGCGTCCGAGAACGTCTGGGGCGACCAGCTGGACGACGTGCGCAAGGACATCGCCGGACTCGCCGCCGCCATCGGGGCGCGCGAGCCGGTGGTGCTGCTGGCCCGGCCCGACCAGGAGGAGGCGGCCCAGCAGGCCTGCGGCAACGACGTGGAGGTCATCCCCGTCTCGGTCGACGACCTGTGGGCCCGGGACACCGTGCCGGTCTTCGTCGAGGAGGGCGGCAAGGTCAAGGGCGTCGACTTCAACTTCAGCGGCTGGGGCAAGAAGCAGGAGCACGGCAACGACGCCAAGGTCGCCCGGACGCTGCTGACGAAGTACGGCATCGACCGGATCGAGACGCCGATCGTCGCCGAGGGCGGCTCCTTCGAGACCGACGGCCTCGGCACCCTGGTGCTCACCGAGAGCTCCGTGGTCAACTCCAACCGCAACCCGGGCATGAGCCGCGACCGGGTCGAGGAGGAGCTGAAGAAGGCCCTCGGCGTGACCAAGGTGATCTGGCTGGCCGGCGTGAAGGGCAAGGACATCACCGACGCGCACGTCGACTGCCTGATGCGCTTCGTCGCGCCCGGCGTCGTCCTGCTGGACAAGGCCTTCCCGGGCACCCCCGCCGACGTGTGGTCGCGCTCGGCCGACCAGGCCAAGTCCGTCCTCAAGGACGCCACGGACGCGCGCGGCAAGAAGATCGAGGTGATCGAACTGTCCCAGCCCGACCCCGACCGGATCACCGGCCGCGGCGACGCCTTCGTCTCCTCGTACATGAACTTCTACATCGGCTCCAAGGGCGTCTACCTGCCCCGGTTCGGCGACGCCCGGGCCGACGACCACGCCCGGCAGGTCATGAAGGACCACTTCCCCGACCGCGAGATCATCCCCGTGAAGATCGACGCGATCGCCTCCGGCGGCGGCGGCATCCACTGCGCCACCCACGACCTGCCCGCGATGGGCGGCTGACCGGCGGGGCCGCAGGCCCACCGGCCGCGGTCCGGTCCCACGTCACTCGACGTGGGACCGGGCCGCGGCCGGTTTTCTGCTCGTCGGGGGTGCGCCGGGCGGTTCGCCCTGTGCACTTTCGTTGCCCCTCCCGAGCCGATCGCCACTACTGCGCGCCGTGCCCGCTCGCCAAAGCTGGTCCTGTGGAAGACCTTCAAACGAACACATCAGGGCCGGCCGCCGCGGACCGTACGTCGCGCGGCGAACACCGGGGCGGCCGGGGGAAGACACCGGTGCTCCTCAAAGTACTGGCCGCCGTGGCCGCGCTGGGCGTACTGCTGCTCGGCGTCCTCGGCTCGCCCGACCGGTCCCTCGGGCACTCGCCCGAGGTGATCGGCGAGCGGGAGATGGTGCGGATCAGCGGACCGAACGGCAAGACGCTCGAAGTACTCGCCATGGTCGACACCGGTGCGTCGGCCTCCTCGATGGACACCCGGCTGGCAAAGGACCTCGGCTTCGACCTCTCGGCGGCCCCCAAGGTCACCGTCGCCTCCGCGCTGGGCCGCGAACAGCGGCCCGTCGTCGACTCGACCGTGCGCCTCGCCGGCCGGTCGTTCGTCGCCAAGACGACCGTCAACAACCGCTCCCGGCGCGAGACACCGGTCCTGCTCGGCCGACAGGACGTGAAGGGGCTCCAGGTGGCCGTCGGGAAGCGGCTGCTGACCCAGCCCGACGCCCCCAAGGCCCCGTCCGCCCTGCGCATCCTGTTCGCCAAGGCGCCGGCGATCGACCCGGTGTCCATGATGGCCCTGCTGCCCCTGGCCGCCCTGGTGATCGTCCTGTTGCGGGTGGTCGTCGGCCTGAACACCCTGGGCACCTTCAGCCCCGTCCTGCTGGCGCTGGCCTACGCGCAGTCGGGGCTGCTCCTCGGAGTACCCCTGACGCTGGTGCTGTTCGCGCTCGGATTCGTCATCCAGCCGCTGCTGCGCCGACTGCACCTGCCACGCGTCGCCCGCCTCGGAGTACTGATCGGCGTGGTCACCGCGGGCCTGATCGCGGCCCAGCTCTCCCTCGGCGGCATCGGTCTGTCCGACTCCTGGGGCATGACCCTGCCCGTCGTCGTCACCTCGATCATCACCGAACGGCTGTGGGAGCAGTGGGACCTCGACGGCCCCCGGTCGGCCGCCGTCGGAGCCGCACTGACGATGGGCACGGCCGTCCTGGTGGCGCTGCTGCTCCTCACCCCGTACGTACGCCACCTCGCGGAGGCCGTGCCGCTGCAACTGGCGGCCGTCTGCGCGGTGTGGGCGGTGCTGGTCGGTACCTACCGCGGGCTGCGGCTGAACGAGCTGTTCAGGTTCTCCCCCGCCGCCAGGGCGCAGGGCGGTGCCGCGTGATCCGGCTCCGCGGCTGGGACCCGGTCCTGGGCATGAACATGCGCAACGCCCGGATCGCCGAACAGAACCCGTCGGCGGCGATCCGCCTGGTCAACGACAAGTACGCCACCAAGCAGGCACTGACCGCCGTCGGCGCGCCGACCTCCCCGACCGTCGCCCTGCTGCGGTCCCGCCCGGAGATCTCCTCCCTCGACTGGACCGGCCTGCCCGACTGCTGGGCGCTGAAACCGAACCAGAGCCTCGGCGGCAACGGGATCCTGCTGTCGTTCGGCAGACGCCGCAACACCTGGTACTCCTCCTCCGGCAAGCGGATCACGCGGGAGGACGTCACCGATCACCTGCGCCGCATCCTGGACGGGGAGTTCTCCCCCCGGCCGAACGACTGGGCGATGTTCGAGCCGCTGATCCGGGCCCACCCGGAACTGGAGCGGCTCTCGCACCAGGGCCTGCCGGACATCAGGGTGATCTGCCGGGGCGACCGGCCGCAGCTGGCGATGCTGCGGCTGCCCACCCGGTTCAGCGGCGGCCGGGCCAACCTCCACCAGAAGGCCATCGGCGCCGCCGTCGACCTGGCCACCGGCCGCATCACCCACGCCCTGGTCGGCAAGGAGCCCACCCGCCACCACCCCGACACCGGAGAACCCCTGATCGGCGCGGGCGTCCCGCACTGGCCCGAGGTGCTCGACGCGGCCCGCCGCTGCGCGGCGGCGACCGGCCTGCGCTACCTGGGCGCCGACATCGTCGTGGACGCCGAGCGCGGCCCGTTGATCCTCGAAGTGAACGCCCGCCCCGGGCTCCAGATCCAGAACGTCACCGGACGCGGTCTGGCGACCACGTCCGCCCAGCACAGGAGGCACTGATGCGAGGGCTCGCCCTGGCTTCCAAGATCGTCGTCGCCGGACTCGCCGGGGCGTTCCTCGCGGTGAGCGCCGTCCGGGCGGAGCCGGCCCGGCCCGCCTCCGACCACGACGCCTTCCGGGAAGCGCCGGTCGGCACGCCGTCGGCCCCGTCCACGCCGTCCGCCCCGTCCACGCCGTCCGCCCCGTCCGCCCGACCGTCCGCCCCGTCCGCCCGACCGTCCGTGCCCCCGTCGCCGTCTCCCGGCGCCTCCGGGCGGCCCTGACGGGCACGGCCGACGTGGACCGGCCGCCGGTCACCGGCGGCCGGTCACCGGTCGGGGCGGAGCCGGGCGTCCCGGGCGAGGAGCGCGGCCTGGACCCGGTTGGCACAGCTCAGCTTGGTCAGCATCCGGCTCACGTACGCCTTGATCGTGCCCTCCCCCAGGTGCAGCCGTCTTCCGATCTCCGCGTTGGAGGCACCCGTACCGACCATGGCGAGCACCTCCCGCTCCCGGCCGGTGAGCGCCGCGATCCGGTCGAGCCTCGGGTCCACCGGCTCCTCGTCCGACGCGAGGTACCGGTCGATGAGGTGCCGGGTGATCCGCGGAGACACCATGGGAGTGCCGCCCGCGACCGTACGGACCGCCTGGATGAGCTCCTGCGGGGTGCTGTCCTTCAGCATGAACCCCATCACGCCCGCCCGCAGCGCCCGGGCCACGTACTCCTGCTCCCCGAAGGTGGTCAGCATGACCACCCGGACGGACGGGGCCCGGGCGGCGATCAGTTCGGCGGCGTCGAGCCCGTCGGAGCCCGGCATCTGGATGTCGAGCATGGCGACGTCCACCCGGTGCCGGACGGCGAGCGAGGCCGCCTCACGGCCGGAGGCGGCCTCAGCCACCACCTCGATGTCCTCGGCGTGCCCCAGCACCAGCCGGATCCCGGCACGCACCAGGTCCTGGTCGTCGGCAAGGAGAACTCGGATCACGGCGGGCCTCACGGTGTGTGGAAGGAGATCGGGGCGAAGGGGGAGACGGGGCCGTGCCGGGCGTCGTCCTCGACGGAGACCCCCGGCGGCCCGGAGTCCGGCGGGCCGTCATCCGCCGGGTAGGGCACGAAGGAGAGCGTGACGAACTGCAGGGCCACCGCGCCCACCACGCCCAGCACCATGACCGCGGCCGCCACGCTCCGGCTCAGCCACGTCTGCGCGCCGGCCAGTACGCCGAGGCCCGCCGCCGGGTCGGACGCCGTACGCGGGACGACCGGGCCGGCGCGCAACGGGATGCGGGCGTCGACGCGGAACCCGCCCTCGCCCGTGCGGGCCGCCCGCAGCGAGCCGCCGAGCAGACGGACCCGCTCGTGGAGGCCGGCCAGCCCGAGCCCGCTGCCGCGCGAAGGCCGCGCGGGCCGGCCGGCGGGCGCGGGCCCGGGCCCGTTGCGAACGTCGACCCGTACCTCGCCGGCCTCGCAGTGGACGGTCACCTCCACCGCCGCCCCGGCGGCGTGCTTGTGCACGTTGGTGAGGGCCTCACGGACCACCCGGTGGACGGCGCGCCGGGCGGTCGGAGCGGCATCCACCAGGTCCCGGCCGGTCCACCTCAGGTCCACCGGGATGCCGGCGGCGTGGGACTCGCCGACGAGGGCCGCGACATCCGCGTGGGTGCCCGTCGCGGCGGTCAGCGGATCCGGGGCCCCCGTCGCGGCGTCGCCGGCCCGGAGCACGCCCAGCACCCCCCGCAGTTCGTCCATCGCCTCGCGCACGGTGCTGTGCACCAGCACGGCGGTCCGCCGGATCTCCGGATCACCCGCCCGGCCCGCACCCAGCTCCAGCCCGCCGGAGTGCAGTGCCGCCAGGCTCAGCCGATGCCCGAGGAGATCGTGCATCTCACCGGCGATCCGGGCCCGCTCGGCCGCCCTGGCCTGTTCCTCCGCCGAGCGCTGCGCCCGCTCCAGGACGGCGTTGCGCTCCCACAGTGCGCTCAGCAGCCGCTCGCGCTGTCCGGCGAGCGCACCCACCAGACCCGGCAGCGCGCCGCACACGATCCCGGTGACGAGGACGATCATGGCCTCGTACTCGCGGACCGGCACGGCCTCACCCGCCGTGATCGCCGCGGTGAGCGCCAGCGGCGCCGCCACGCTCACCGTCAGCAGCGCCGGCCGGCGGCGCAGCTCCGACCAGCGGGAGCCCGCCGTATAGGCCACCGCCACCAACGCCCCGCCGGTCAGCGGCTCGACCGCGATCAGCGCCGCGGCGGTCGCCAGCGCGACCGAGGGCCACCGCCGCCGGACCAGCACCGCCACCGCCGCGCAGCCGGCGGCCGCGAAATAGGCCCCGGTCCCGATCAGCCCGCTGACGCCCCAGCTGTCTGTCCACTCGAAGAGGACCAGGACCGTCGCGGTCACGGCGGCGAGCAGCAGCAGATCGCCCAGCAGGCGGACCAGGGCGGGCGGCAGTCGCCGACAGGGGTCGGCGGACCGCGCGCCGGGGCGTTCGGCGGGCATGCGGTGCCTCTTTCGGCGGTGCGGGGCGGGAAGGGGTGACCGGCGGTCTGTCCGCATCCTCTCGCTGACTGAAGATTCAGTCAATTTTCCGTATCCGGGAACTCGCGGCCGCGACGGACCGACCACTAGAGGGCAAGGGCCTCGAAGGACACAAGGACATGGAGTCGTGATGGCGGAACATCAGCGATCCCCCGGTGACGAGGGCCCCCCGCCGCGGCGGTGGGTGCCACCACCGGCACTCAGCGGGTTCCTGGTCCTACTGGCGGTGGTGTTCTGCCTCTCGTACGCGGTCGGTTCCGCGGCGGGCCCGGTCGCACCCGGCATGCACTCCGGCGGGGGCGGCGGGGGCGACACCGCCCCGGTGGGCGGTACCGGCGGCGGCCCGGGGCACGGTCACGGCGGCACGGGCGGCACAGGCGGTACGGGTGGCACAGGGGGTCCGGATGGTACGGATGGCACGCGGCCCGGCGGTGGCCGATGACACCGGGGCCGGCGGCCGTCCGCACCACCACGGACCTCACCATCGGCGGCATGACCTGCGCGGCCTGCGTCAACCGCGTCGAGAAGCGGCTCGGCAGGATCGAGGGGGTCAACGCCACCGTCAACCTGGCCACCGGCCGGGCGAGGGTGTTCCATCCGCCCGGCGTCACGGCGGCCGAGCTGCTGGCCGCGGTCGAGCGCGCCGGGTACGCGGCCGGACTCGACTCGCCCGCGGAGCCCCGGAGCCGGGCGGCAGGGGAGGCGGCGGATGCCGTACCGGAGGAGGACCGCGGCGAGCGCGACCGGCTGTTGATCACCGTTCTGCTGTGCGTGCCGGTCATGGCCCTGTCGATGGTCCCGGCCCTGCAGTTCCGCAACTGGCAGTGGCTGTGCCTCGCGCTCGCCGCACCCGTGGCCGTCTGGAGCGCCTGGCCCTTCCACGTCCGCGCGCTGCGGGGCCTGCGGCACTCGGCGGCCACCATGGACACGCTGGTCTCGCTCGGTGTCGCCGCCTCCTTCCTCTGGTCCCTGTACGCGTTGTTCCTCGGCGGCGCCGGCCGGCCGGGAATGCGGATGCCCTTCACCCTCCTCCCCTCGGCCGGGGGCGAGGTCGCGCACGTCTATCTGGAGGCGGTGGTCGGCGTACCGCTGTTCGTCCTGACCGGGCGGTTCCTGGAAGCGCGGGCACGGCGCGGTACGGGCGCGGCGCTGCGCTCGCTGTCCGCGCTGACGGTCAAGGACGTGACCGTGCGCGAGAACGGTGAGGAGCGTCGGATCCCGGTCGAACAGCTGGCCGTCGGGCAGGAATTCGTCGTCCGGCCCGGTGAACGCGTCGCCACCGACGGCATCGTGGTCTGCGGCACCTCCGCCCTGGACCTGTCCCTGCTGACCGGTGAGAGCGATCCCGTCGAGGTCGGGCCGGACCGGGCGGTGACGGGCGCGGCGGTGAACGCGGGCGGGCTGCTCGTCGTACGGGCCACCGCGGTGGGCGCGGACACCCGGCTCGCCCGCATCACCCGCATGGTCACCGATGCGCAGGCCGGGAAGGCGGCGGCGCAGCGTCTGGCCGATCGCGTGGCGGGCGTCTTCGTCCCCGTCGTCCTGACGTCGGCCGTCACCGTGCTCGGTTTCTGGCTCGGCGCCGGCGCGGACGCGCAGCCGACGGTCACCGCGGCCGTAGCCGTCCTCGTCGTCGCCTGCCCCTGCGCCCTCGGTCTCGCCACGCCCACCGCCCTGCTCGCCGCCACGGGCCGCGGCGCCCGACTGGGCATCCTGATCAGCGGACCGCGGGCCCTGGAGACCCTTCGGCAGGTCGACACGGTCGTGCTCGACAAGACCGGCACCCTCACGACCGGGCACATGACCGTCGCGCGGCTCACGACGGTCCCCGAAGGCCTGGGCCGGGAGGAGGTGCTCCGGCTGGCCGGCGCGGTCGAGCGGGGCTCGGAGCATCCGCTCGGGAAGGCCCTGGCCGCTCATGCCCAACGGAACCTCCCCGAGGGGGCGTTGCCGTCGGTGACCGGTTTCGGGGCCGTCCCCGGTGCGGGCGTCAGCGGTGTGGTCGAGGGCTGCCTCGTCGAGGTGTGCGCGCCCGGCGACGATCTCCCCGAGCCGCTGGCCGGGGCGCTGGCCGATGCCGAGGCCGCCGCGCTCACGCCCGTCCTGGTACGGGTCGACGGTGTCGGCCAGGCGCTCGTAGCGCTCGGGGACGTCCCGCGGCCGGGAAGCCACCGGGCCGTCGAACGCCTGCGGCGGCTGGGAGTCGAGCCGATCCTCGCCACCGGCGACCGTGAGGCCCCGGCCTCGGCCGTCGCCTCGTCGCTCGGGATCGCCCGCCTCCACGCCCGCTGCACCCCGGAGGACAAGGCCGCTCTCGTCGGGCGGTTGAGGGACGAGGGCCGGTGCGTCGCCGTCGTCGGGGACGGCGTCAACGACGCCGTCGCACTGGCCCGCGCGGACCTCGGGATCGCCATGGGCGGCGGGACCGACGTCGCCATCGGCGCGGCGGACGTGACCCTCGTGCGCGGTGACGTCGAGGCGGTGGCCGACGCGGTCCGGCTGGCCCGCCGTACCCTCGCGACCATCCGGGTCAACCTGGTCTGGGCGTTCGGCTACAACCTCGTCACCATCCCGCCGGCCGCCGTCGGTCTGCTCAACCCGATGGTCGCCGCGGCGGCCATGTCGGCCAGCTCGCTGCTCGTCGTGGGGAACAGCCTGCGGCTCCGCGGCCGGGACCCCGCCGGCCGGCCCGCCGGTGCGCGGGTCCGCACCGCCCGGACGGGAAGTGGACGATGACCGGATCTCCTGGACGAGGAGCGACGCGCGGCCGGTGGGTCACGCCCCGGCGTCTGCGCGAGGCGTACCTGGCCGCGGCCGCTCCGGTGATCGCGTGCCTGATCGTCCTGTGCGGACTGACGGTCTGGGTCGGCTCGGGGGCTGCCGGAACCCCGCCCCGCAGCGCGTTCGACGACGGCCGCGCCCTCCTCCCGTACGCCGACGGGGACAGCGCCCGCGACGATGTCCGGCCCGCCGGGAACTGCGGCCCCTCGACGTCCGACTACTGGAACGTGGGCGGCGGACACCCGGTGCCCCGCACGGCACGGACCGACGGAAAGGCGTGGGATGGGCGAGCTCGATGTGCACATGAGGGCGGTCGCCTGCCGGCACGGCCGGGTGGAGGCGGTCTCCGAGGTGAATCTGGAGATCGCCGCGGGTGAGCGCGTGGCCCTGACCGGGACCAACGGTTCGGGCAAGACCACCCTGCTGCGTGCGGTCCTGGGGCTGCACCGACAGGTGACGGGCTCGATCCGGGTCGGCGGCCGGACCACCGGTTCCCCCGCCGAGTGGGCGTGGCGCCGGCGGGCCTGCGCGTGGATCCCCCAGAAGCCGGCCGCCGGACGGTTCCCCCTGCTCGGGGCCGAGTTGCTCGCCGCCGGCACCGTGCCGGACGACGCCGCCGAAGCCGCCGCCCGGCTGGGCGTCGCCGCGCTGGTCGACCGCCCCCTGCACACCCTGTCCGGGGGCCAGTTGCAGCGGATGTACCTGGCCCGCGCGATCGGCTGCATCGGCGCGGGCGCACAGGTGCTGCTGGCCGACGAGCCCACCGCCGCCCTCGACTTCGACGGGCAGGCGGAGGCCGCGGACGTCCTCACCGCGCTGCCGGTCACCCTGATCGTGGTGACGCACGACCGGGCTCTGGCGGACCGCTGCGACCGGGTGCTGGAGATGGCCGCGGGCCGGCTGCGGGAGGTCCGGTGACCCCGGTGTCCCTCGCCACCGCCGACCTCGGCGCGCTCCTGCAACTGCTTCCGGTCCAGCGGGCCGCGCTGGCGCTGCTGCTCGCGGCGATCGGCCTGCCCGTCATCGGGGTGGTCATCGTCGGGCTCGACATCATGCCGGTCCGCTTCGCGATGATGCACGTCGCGCTGCTGGGCATCGCGGTCGGTCTGCTCACCGGTCTCGACCCCATGCTGTGCGCGCTCGTCGCCTGCGCCCTGGCCGGAGCGGGCGTCGCCCCGCTCGCCCGCACCCCGGACGGCCTGTCCGGCGCCATGGGTCTGCTGATGAGCCTCGCCATCGCCGCCGCGCTGCTGATCCTCGCCGTGTCGGGGGTCAACGCGTCCGGGGCCTTCGCCCTGCTGTGGGGGTCGATCCTCTCCGTCGGCACGCCCGACCTCGTCGTGCTCGGCGTCCTGGCAGCGGTCCTGCCCGGCCTGTTTGGGTGGCGGCGGCGCGACATCGGCCTCCTCCTCCACGACCGCGAGCTCGCCCAGTGCTCCGGAGTGCCGGTACGCGCCCTGACCGCGGTGCTCCTGGTGCTCGTCGCGATCGCCGTCGCCGGAGCCATCAAGCTCACCGGCGCGCTGCTCGTCGACGCCCTGACCCTGCTGCCCGCACTCGCCGCGCGGCGCCTGGGGAGCTCCCTGAGGTCGATCACCCTCTGGGCCATCGGCATCGGCGTGGGCGTCAACGCGACCGGGTTCGTGCTGGCCCTGTGGCTGGACTGGCCGCCCGGCCCCGTACTCGTCCTGACGGCGGGGGTGCTCGTCCTCGCCGTCCACTTCATTCCCGAACGGAGAATCAGCTCATGGCGCGCACCCGCGTCCGTACCTCTTCCCTCCTCGCACTGAGCGCGGCCCTCTCCCTCGTCGCCGGCTGCGGTGACGGCTCCGGGGCCGTCGCCGACGCCCGCGCCCGGGGCGGCGCTCCGGCTCCCGGGAAGGACCGGCCCGTGGTGGTCGTGACCACCACCTGGGAGGGCGCGTTCGCCAAGGCCGCCGGGGCCCAGGACGTCAAGGTCATCGTGCCGCAGTCCGTCCACCACGCCCCCGACTACGACCCCAAGCCCTCCGACCTCGCCGCCGTCGCCAAGGCGGACTTCGTGCTCTACGCGCCCTTCGAGCCGTACGCCGCGAAGATCAAGGAGGCCGCCGGCTCCGGGGCGAAGCTGGTCGAGGTCAACCTCGACAACGATCCCGACAAGGTCAGGGCCGAGGTCGACAGGCTGGGCGCGCTCTTCGGCACGCAGGACGCGGCCACGAAGTGGAAGTCCGGGTTCGACGCCGAGTACGGCAGGCTCAACAAGGACCTCCAGGCCGCGTGGCCCGGTGGCAAGGGCCCCTCCGTCGTCACCCAGGTCTTCACGGGCTGGGCCGCGAAGCTCGCGGGCGCCACCACCGTGGGTACCTACGGGCCGGAGGCGGTGACCCCGGGGCAGTTGGCCGGGCTCTCCGCGAAGAAGCCGTCCCTGGTGCTGGACAACGCCCACATGTCGACCGGGACCGTGTTGCCCGACTCGGGCGCCAAGCAGGTCGAGATCGTCAACTATCCGGGCGAGGACCTCGATCTGCTGCCCGTCTACCGCAACGCGGCGGCCGAGCTGAAGAAGGCCGCGGGCGGCTCCTGATCCGGGCGGCGGTCGGCCCGGCGGCCCGGAACCGCCGGGCCGTCCGCCGTCCGCCGCGTGAGCCCGGCAGCCCTCGGCTGCCGGGCTCCTCGGTCATCCGGCCTGGGCCAGGGGCGGCGCCCCGGGAAGACCGTTCCGGGCGGGCGGCAGGCTCCCGGTGAGGAGTTCCCGCAGAGCGGACCGGTCCGGCTTGCCCGCCGCCGTCAGGGGCACCTCCTCCACCAGGAGCAGGAGCTCGGGGTGTTTGCGCCGTTCCAGCCCCCGCGCGCCCAGGTGGACGCCGAGGGCGTCCAGCGTCGGAGCCTGCGGGCCCCGCGCCACCACGCAGGCCGCCAGCCGCTCCCCCATCAGCCGATCGGGGACGCCCACGCACACCACGTCCCGGATCCGCGGGTGCGAACGGAGTTCGCGCTCGACCTCGGCCGGGCTGATGTTGGCGCCGCCGCGGATCACGATGTCCTTCAGGCGTCCGACGACGTGCAGCACGCCGTCGGCGTCGAGGTAGCCGAGGTCGCCGGTACGGACCCAGCCGTCGGGGGTGCGGTAGCGGGCGTCCAGATCGGGCGCGCCCACGTAGCACAGCGGTGTCATGGGGCCCCGGGAGATGATCTCCCCGATCTCGCCGTCGGGGAGCGGATCGTGGGTCTCGGGGTCGGCGATGCGGATCTCGGCGACCCTGGGGTCGGGGTGGCCCGCCACGACGCCCGCGGCGTCGGTCGGGGGCACGGTGTCGGCGAGCCCCGTGTGGCAGTTGACGCCGTCGGCGGAGCCGTAGAGGTTGACCACCGGGCAGCCGAAGGCCCGGGCGGCGGCGGCCGCGGTGCTCTCGTCGAGCGGGGCTCCGCCCAGGACGAGGGCGGTGGGGGCCGGGAGCCGCTCGCCCGTCGCGTCGAGGCGTTCGAGCATCATGCGGACCATGGTGGGCACTCCGAGGACGTGGGTCGGCTCGTGCTCGCGCACGGCCTCGATGGCGGCCTCGGGCGAGAAGCGGTCGAGCAGGACCAGGGTGCCGCCGTGCCGGGCGAGGGTGACGGCGGTTCCGTTGGACCCGAAGGCGGAGGCCAGCGGTACGAGGAAGAGACAGCGCGGCGGGGTCCCGTCGGGGATGAGGGAGGCGAGGAAGTTCCCGCGGCCGCCGGCCAGCGCGTTGTGCGAGTAGGCGATCATCTTCGGCTCGGCTTCGGATCCCGAGGAGACCAGGATCCGGGCGGCGCTGTCGGGATCCGGGCGGGCCGGTACGAATCCGCCGGGGTCGCGGCGCACGAGGTCCGACCACGAGACCGTTCCCCCGGGTGCGCTGCCGGGGCCCACCGCGATGACGTGGCGGAGGGCGGGCAGTGCGCGCGAGAGCGCGTGCAGGCCGGCCGCGTGGTGGACACCGCGGTGCTCGACCGCGGCGATGACGGCGACGGCCCCGGCCCGGCGGAGCAGGCACTCGGCCTCCAGGGTCCCGCGACCGACGGGAAAGGGCAGGGCGACGGCGCCGAGCGCGGCCAGGGCCAGGTCGGCGATGACCGCGTTGCGGTTGTCGGGCAGTTGCACCGCGACCACGTCGCCCTCGCGTATGCCGAGGTCTCTGAGGCCGGTGGCCAGACATCGCACCTTGCGGTCCAGGGCGGTGTAACAGAGTGCCCCCTTGGCGTCCAGGACGGCCGTGCGGTGCAGGTCGGCGATCTGGCGGGCCCGGAAGAGGCTGTAGAGGTCGAGGTCGGGGCAGGTGCCGTCGACCACCCAGGAGCGACGCAGATCGGCGGGCAGCAGGTCGCGCAGTACGGGCCGGGCGGCGGTCATACGAGGCTCCAGGGGGCGGGAACGGCAGGGGCACCGTGCGCGTCACGGCCGATCGAGCCGGCGAAGCGCGCGTCGTGGTGCAGGGCGGAAAGGTCTGTGGTGACGGCGGTGGCGGCGAGGCCGTGGGAACTCAGCAGGGCCACCGCGTCACCCGTGGAGAGGTCGCGCAGGTCGTACGCGGCCGCGGCCCCGGCGCACTCGTCGGCAGGGGCGAGCCAGCCGTCGGCCGTCGCCAGCGGGTACCGGAACCCCGCCGGCCGTCTGGCGGGCTCCCCGCGCGCCACCCGCCGCAGGGCCGGGGCGGTCAGCGTGTCGGCCGCGCCGAGGAGCGAGGAGTCCACCCGTACGCCGTGACCGGTGCGTTCCCTCAGCAGCAGTCCCGCGAGAACGGCTTCGGCGCCGTGCAGGCCCCCCAGGACGTCGAGCAGGGTCATCAGCGAGGGCGCGGGGGGCTCTCCTTCGGGACGCACCGCCTCGCCCACCGCCGTGCGGGCCTGCACCATGAAGTCGGTGCCCATGGGGGCGTCCTGGAGCCGTTCGGCCCAGCCGCTCGTGTACGCGTGGACCAGGGCCGGGTTGACCCGGGCGAGGTCGTCGGCGTCCAGGCCGAGCTCGGCCGCCTTGCCCGGCGCCCAGTTGTGCAGGAAGACGTCGGCCTCCGCGGCCATCTCCCGGAGGCGGCGGCGGTCCGCCCCGGCCTTGATGTCCACCTCGACGGCCTTCTTGCCCCGGTTGAGGGCGAGCCAGCGGGCCGAGATCCCGGAGCAGGCGGGCGGCATGCCGCGCAGCGGGTCCCCGCCCGGCGGCTCGATCCGGATGACCTCGGCCCCCAGCAGGCCGAGCAGGTGCGCGGCGAGGGGTGCCTGGATGCGACGGCCCGCCTCCAGCACCGTCAGCCCGGCCAGCGGCCGGGCGGCGGAAGGGGAAACCGTCGTACGGGGGCGCGACGCGTCGGGGCCACCGGCCAGTGGCCGCAGCGACCAGGGCGCGGCGCCGTCGGTCTCCAGGGCGCGTTCGGCCAGGGTGCGCAGTACGCACACCTCTGCGCCGGAGAGCACGGCGGCCTGCCGGATCCGCGGGAGCGGGTGCGAGCGGGTCACGCTGTGCAGGGCCGGGGGGAAGGGGGCGCAGGCGGTGGCGTAGCGGAACTGGAACGGCCGCCACCCCGCCCGCATCGCGTCGGCCGGGGCGCCCAGGGCGCGCCAGAACGCGGCCCAGGCACCCGGGTCGAGGGTCTCCAGCTCGAACAGCACGCCCTCGACCGAGGTGAAGGGCGGTCCTCCCGGGGCGAGTTCGGCGGCCTCTCCCTCATCGGCCCCGGCGGCGGCGAGGTACTGGGACACGGCGAGCAGCCCGGCCCGGTCGGCACCGGTGGTGATGTGGGAGGGGCCGGCCCCACGGGCCTGGCCGACCAGGCCGGCGAGCAGTCCTTGGACGGTGAGGACGGCGGTGGCCGTCGCCGCGTAGTCGGCGGCCAGGCCGCGGGGGCTGCCGTCGCGCCGTCCGTGGACCGCCATCATGCCGGTCGCGGCCTGCACGGTCGCCTCGTCGACGAGCCCGCTGCCGGGCTTCGCCCAGGTGACGGTCGCGCGAGCGGGGTCGAAGCCCGCGCCGGAGAGCGTGACGCGGCCGGGCGGGCCGTCGTCGGCGGGCCCGTCGGATCGCGCTCCGAGCAGCCGCAGGTGTTCGGCGACGACGTCGGTGATCTGCGGGGGCCCCGAGGTGCCGAAGCCCAGTGTGTCGAGCGGCCGGACCGTCTGCGTGGTTGCGGGGGACGCCATGCCTCTCCTCTCCCGGCGCGGCGGTGGCCGTCGCCCAGGTCGAACGGATCGCGGGAACTCCGGAGGGTGCGCACCCGACCAGTTCCTCGGACAGGGAGTCGGACAGCAGTTCCCACGGGTTCCCGGGAACGAGGAGGAATGCGATGACGGATTCGGGCGCGGCCTGTGACGGACCGGTGCAACTCGACCCGGAGGTGGCCGAGTTGAGGGACAGGGTCGACCGGTTCGTCCGTACGCGGGTGATCCCGTCCGAGCCGGTGCTGGACGCGGGCGGAGAGGAAGCGGCCGTCGCCCTGGCGCAGTTGCGGGCCGAGGCGCGTGCCGCCGGGCTGTGGGCCCTGCCTCTCCCGGCGGAACTGGGCGGCGGCGGCCTGACGTTCCGCCGGTACGCGGCGCTGGCCGAGGTCGAGGGCGCGAGCGATCACGGTCCCGCCGCACTGGGCTCCGCCCCGCTGCTCGACGTCACCATGCTGAACCGTCACGGCGGCGCCCGGGTGCGCGAGGAGTATCTGGAACGGCTGGTCGCGGGCGGGCTGCGTACCTGCTACGCCATGACCGAACCGGACGTACCGGGCACCGACCCGCTCCGCACCGGGACGCGTGCCGAGGCCCGGGCGGACGGCAGTTGGAGCATCAGCGGCCGCAAGTGGTTCACCTCCGGCGCGGCCGGCGCCGATCTCGTCACCGTCATGGCGCGCACGGGCGGGGCGGCCGGCGACCGGGAGGGCCTCTCCCTGCTGCTCGTGCCGACCGGCTCACCCGGCTTCCGCGTCGTGCGCGAACTGCCCGTACTGGGGGCGGCGGGCCAGTACGAGATCGAGCTCGACCGGGTCCGCGTACCCGCCGACCACCTCCTCGGCGCGGGTGGCGACGCCCTGGCCATCGCGGGCGAACGGCTCGCACTCGGCCGCACGCTGCGCTGCCTGCGCTGGCTCGGCCAGGCCCGGCGCGCCTTCGACCTCATGGCCGAACGCGCCGCCACCCGCCACGGATCGCGCGGGCCGCTCGCCGACCACCAGCTGGTCCAGCAGCACGTCTTCGACGCCCTCCTCGCGCTGCGCACCACCCGGCCCCTGGTCCACGAGGCGGTGGCGCTGATCGCGGCCGGGCAGGACGCCCGCATCGAGGTGGGTCTGGCCAAGGTCGCCGCCGCCCGGATGCTCCAGCAGGTCACCGACAGCGCCATCCAGGTCCACGGCGCCGCCGGGCTCGGCCCGGACACGGCGTTGCCGTCCCTGTTCCGCGGCGGTCGCGCGGCCCGCATCCTCGACGGCCCGGACGAGCTGCACATCACCTCGGTGGCCCGCCGCGTGCTGCGCGGCTACGGCCGGGGCGCAGCTACACGCGGGTGATGTCGACGAGGTCTGCCAGGGCGGCCAGTCCGAGGGCCAGGAAGAAGTCTCCCCAGATGACTTCGTGGCGCACCGCCAGCCCCTTGGCGGCGTCGTAGCAGCCGTCCAGCAACATCCCCGGGGGACGGCCCGAACCCGGTTCGCTGAGGTGGGCCCCGGCCAGTCTGTCCAGGATCGCCACGGCCCGGCGCTCACACGCCCGGGCCCGGGGGGCCCTCGCGCGCGACAGTTTGAGCAGCGCGACGGCGGTGATCGCCGCGGCCGAGGTGTCGACGGGCCCCCGCGGCCGGGACGCCTCGTTGGGCGGGACGAGCCGCCCGGTCAGCGCCCGCGTCCGCACCAGCAGCTGTTCGGCGGCGAGGGCGAGCCGCTCCGTCCGCCGGCCGGCGGGGTCCGGGTGCAGGAGTGCGTCGGCCACGGCCAGGAGCAGCCACGCCTCTCCGCGGCTCCATCCCGGTGCCGGATCCGCGCAGGGGGACCACCCAGTCGCCGGGTCGAACTCCCAGGCGGGCCGCGGCCGGTGGTCGCCGCTTCCCGCGCCCTGCGGGCCGAGGGCGAGATCGAGGTGCCGGTGGAGGTGGGCCGCGGCCACGACGACCCCCTCGGGTCCGGCCGCGGCCAGGAGGGGCACCAGCCCCGGTACGGCGTCCGCGCGGGCCAGGAGGCGGGGGCCGCCGAGGGCCGCGCCCCAGGGCACGATGCCCGCCTCGGGGTCGTAGGAGTCCAGACAGGCCCGGGCCGCCTTCGCCCGCAGTGCGACGGCTCCGGGTGCGTCGAAGGCCGGTGCCGTCGCGTACCAGAAGATCAGTCCCCGGGTGGCGGTGTCGGATTCCGCCCACGGCGCGAGTCGGGCGGTGCAGTCCGCTGCGGCCCGCCGGTGTGCCGCGTCCCCGGTGTACCGGGCCCGCAGCCACAGCAGTCCGGCCCAGAAGCCGCCCGTCCAGGAGCCTCGGCCGGTCGTCCTCCACCGCCCGTCGACCGGGTCCGCGTACAGCGGAAAGCGGGCGCCGACCTCGGCCTCTGTCACCGTCACCCGGTCGATGACGGCTGCGAGCGCCCGTCCGGCCCGGTCCCCGGGGATCATGCCGTCCTCCCCGACCGCGCGCGCCGGTCCCGTACGACCCACAGGAACGCGACCGCTCCCGCCGCCGCGAACTCCACCGCGACCAGCAGCCAGCCGGCCCCGTACCGCCCGCTCTGCGCGAGCAGGCCGAACAGCGGCGGGCCCACCGCGAATCCGGCGAAGAAACCGGCCGCGACGAGCGCCGAGTCCTGTCCTGCCCGGCCCGCGGCGGCGCGCTGCATGACCAGCACCATCGAGACGGCGTTGCCGGAGACCGCGAACACTCCGACGGCGACGGCGCCGGCCCATACCAGCGGAGGTACGAGCGACGCGCCGGCCAGGAGCGCCGCGGCGCCGACGGCCCCGCAGGCCAGCAGGCCCGGCAGCCACTCGGCCCGGCCCGGGCGGGCGGCCTTCGACCACCCGATCCGGCCGAGGACGCCCGCGACGCCGAGGGCGGCGACCAGACCGCCGGCGAGGGTGGGGCCCATCCCCAGGGCGCGCGCCCCGTACAGGGCGAGATAGGTGTTGACGGAGGCGATCCCGGCACCCAGGAACAGCGAGAATCCCGCGAGCCAGGCCACCGTCCCCCTCGGTGCGTACGACGTGCGAACGGGCGGGGCCGATCGCACGGGCGGGTCGGCGGGCAGCGCGCGCAGGGCCCACGCCCCGGCGAGGAGTGCCGCCCCGGAGGCGGTCCACACCGCGCCCCGCCAGCCGAGTCCGCCCGCGAGGGCGGCGAGCGGCAGCCCGGCGGCGAACGCGCCCAGCTGTACGCCGGACTGCTTGAGGCCGGTCACCGCCCCCCGTCGGTCCGGCGGGACGGCGGCCAGGATCGCCTTGTTGGTCGCGGGGTTGGCCAGGGCCTGCGGTATCGCGCCCAGCGCGACCGCGCCCAGCAGCAGCCCCGCGCCGGGGGCGGCGCCGATCAGGGCGAGGGCCACCGCGGAGACGAAGAGCAGGAGCACGAGCGAGCGCCGGGGCCCGACCCGGTCCACCATCCGGCCGCCGGCCGGGGACAACGCGGCGGCCGTCCCGAATCCGACCGTGGTCGTCAGCCCCAACACCGCCGGGGAGATGCCCAGTTCATCGACCAGGCGGGGTCCCAGCGCACCGAGCAGGAACAGTTGCAGCATCGAGAACGCCATGGCGCAGGTGAGCAGCGCGGTCAGGCGACGGGCCCGCCCGTCCCGTGTGCCCGGCGCCCGTGCAGTGGCTGCCGTCGTCCCCTCTGCCGCCACAGAAATCCCCGTCCCGGATGTTGAACCTCATGACCGACCGGGAAGGCAGTCGGACGGACCGGCACCACGGTTCCCGCTCCCTCGTGTGCCCTGGGCCACACCGGGCGGGGGGAGTTCGGGGCCCGGCACAGGTGTGGTCGAGAACTTGTCAGGAAGTGCGCACCCCCCTGCGGAGCCCGGAAGGCCGGTGCGAGGATGAACCCGCCATGACGCCAGGTCACTGTTTCCGAGCGGGACGGGCTGCGATGTTCGCAGCCGTCTGCGTGCTGCTCGCGACCGTCGGCCACGTGCTCATGTCCGGTATGGCCGTGCCCTGGTGGGCGATGTCCGCCGCGTTCGTGGGCACGGCGGCGGCGGCCTGGTCCCTCGCGGGCCGTGAACGGGGGCCGCTCGCCGTCATCGCGGCGACGGTGGCCGTCCAGGCCACGCTCCACTCGGGCTTCTCCCTGGCCCAGTCGGTCCTGCACCCTTCCCTGCCGTCCGGCACCTCGTTCGCCCGCCAATGGGCCGCGTACCTGATGTGCGGGGAAGGCGCGGCGTCGGGCCTGTCCGCCCGGGACGCCTTCAAGGTCGTGAGCGACGCGGGACTCGGCTCTCTGGTGTCGCAGCCGCCACCGGGCAGCGTCCTCCGGGGCGCCGCCGCCCACGGTATGCACGACATGGCCGGTATGCACGACATGGCGGGCATGGCCGGCGTGGTGTCCGGGGCCACCGGCGCCTTCGGGCCGGCGGGTGGTCACGACATGGCCGGCATGTCACCGGCCGGAATGCTCGCCGCCCACCTGCTGGCCGCGCTGCTCTGCGGCCTGTGGCTGGCCCACGGGGAGAAGGGCGCCTTCCGCGTCCTGCGCGCCGTCGCGGGCCGGCTCCGGACGCCGCTGCGCCTGCTCATCGGCCTCGCCCCGGCCCCGGTCCGGCCGCGCGTCCGCGTGCGCCGGGTACGGCGCCGCCGCGCGCTCCCGCGGCTGTTCCTCGTCCACGCCATCACCTCACGGGGTCCGCCGACGGGAACCGCTGTCCTGTGACAGCCGGTTCCCCGAGCGTGCGCTGACGGCTCTTCTCCCGTCCGTCGCCCCTCGGGCATCGGCCGTGCCCTCCGGCCGGCCGTACCCCTTCACCGGCTCCGCCGTGCGCGGCGCCGGACACCTTGCCCTTAAGGACCTGTGGCGATGACTCCTGCCCTGCCCACCCTGCCCCGTCCCGTCCGCGAAAGGCCGGCCCGGCACACGCCGGACTCCGATGCGGCGGTGACCCGCCTGGCGCTGGCCGCGCGCGACGGCGACCCCGCGAAGGCCGACCGGTTCGTCCGGGCCCTGCACCGTGATGTATGGCGGTACGTGGCGTACCTCAGCGCGGATCCCCAGGCGGCCGAAGACCTCACCCAGGAGGTGTTCCTGCGGGCGCTCGCCGCGCTCCCCCGGTTCGAGGGCCGCTCCTCCGCCCGCACCTGGCTGCTGTCCATCGCCCGGCGCACCGTCGTCGACAGCGTGCGTCACGCCGCCGCCCGGCCCCGGCTGTCGGACCGCGACGACTGGCAGACCGCCGCCGAACAGAGCCAGCCCCACGGCCTTCCCGGTTTCGAGGTCGGCGTCGCCCTCGCGGAGCTCCTGGGCGCGATCCCGGCCGAGCGCCGCGAGGCCTTCGTCCTCACCCAGCTGCTCGGCCTGCCGTACGCCGAGGCCGCGCTCGCCGTCGGGTGCCCCATCGGTACGGTCCGCTCCCGCGTGGCCCGCGCGCGCACGATGCTCATCGCCCTGCTGACGGACGCCGAACCGCCCGCGGCCACCACGGCCGGCCTCACTCCGTACGAAGACCGGGGCACCGCGGCGTCCGCCCCGTCCGTGGCCCTGGCATCGCTGGTCTGATCGCCGGGGCGTTCGCGCGGGGGCTCCCGGGCGACGCGAAAGGGGGTGCGGCGGACACCACTCCACCGCACCCCCTTCCACCACCCGCTGCCGGGCCCCTCAGCCCGGCGGCAGCACCGGTTCCCTCATCGGTCCCGGTCGTACGTGTGGAACCCCCGGCCCGTCTTGCGGCCCAGCAGCCCTGCCTGCACCATCCGCATCAGCAGCGGCGGCGGGGCGTAGAGGGGTTCCTTGAACTCGTCGTAGAGCGACCCTGCGATGGCGGCGACCGTGTCGAGGCCGATGAGGTCGGCCAGCCGCAGCGGGCCCATGGGGTGGGCGCAGCCGAGCTCCATGCCGGCGTCGATGTCGGCCGCGGTGGCGAACCCGGACTCGGCCATCCGGACGGCGGAGAGCAGGTACGGGACGAGGAGCGCGTTGACGACGAAGCCTGCCCGGTCCTGCGAGCGGATCACCGTCTTGCCCAGGACGTCCCGGGCGAAGCCCTCCACCGTCTCCACCGTCTCCCGGGAGGTGTGCAGCGAGGGGACCACCTCCACCAGGGGCAGGACGGGCACCGGGTTGAAGAAGTGCAGTCCCACCATCCGGTCGGCACGGCCGGTGGCCATCCCCAGGCGCATGACCGGGAGGGAGGAGGTGTTGGTGGCGAGGATCGCCCCGGGATCGACGAGGATCTTGTCGAGGGCCGCGAAGGTCTCGGTCTTGACGTCGGTGTTCTCGGTGACGGCCTCGATGACCAGCTGCCGGTCGGCCAGGTCGTCGAGTCCGGCAGTGAACACGAGGCGGGTGAGGGCGTCCTCGGCGGAGATCCGGTCGAGCTTGCCCCGCTGGACGGCGCGTTCGAGGGAGACGGCGACCCGTTCACGGGCCGCAAGGGCGGCGGTGGCGTCGGCTTCGCCGACGACCGTGTCCAGACCGGCGCGGGCGCACACCTCGGCGATCCCGGCGCCCATCCGGCCGCCGCCGACGATCCCGACCCTGCGGAGGGCGGCGCTCATGACCGTGCCTCCGGGATGCGCACGAGGTGACGGGTGTAGGCGTCGGGGGTGAAGAAGAGCGGGAGTTCGGTGGCGAGCGCGGTCCGCTCGAACAGCTCCCGTACCTCGTCGAGGGCGGCCCAGGGGTGTGCGGCGCCGAGGTCGGCGAGCTCCTCGTCGAGCACCCGCAGCACCGCGCCGCGCTCCAGGACCCCGTGGCGCAGCCACTGCCAGATCTGGACCCGGGCGATCTCGGCGGTGGCCGCGTCCTCCATCAGCCCGTCGAGGGCCACCGCGCCCTGGCCGCGCAGCCACGCGTCGAAGTACCGCAGTGCGACCGCGATGTTGGTGCGCACGCCCCGTTCGGTGGGCGGGCCGCTGATCCGCCGGACGGAGAGCAGGTCCGCGGCCTCCACCCGTACGTCCTCGCGGGTGCGGTCGAGCTGGTGCGGGCGCCCGCCCAGGACCCCGTCGAAGACCTCGCGGCAGACGGGCACCAGGGCGGGGTGCGCGACCCAGGAGCCGTCGAAGCCGTCCTCGGCCTCGCGCTCCTTGTCGAGGCGCACCTTCGCGAGGGCCGATGCCTCGGCCCCGGGGTCCTTGCCGGGCACGTGGGCGGCCATGCCGCCGATGGCGTGGGCGCCGCGCCGGTGACAGGTGCGGACGAGCAGTTCGGTGTAGGCCCGCATGAAGGGTGCGGTCATGGTGACCCGGGCGCGGTCGGGGAGTTGGAAGTCGGTGCGGTGCCCGAAGGTCTTGATCAGGCTGAACAGGTAGTCCCAGCGGCCCGCGTTCAGACCGGCGCTGTGGGCGCGGAGCTCGTAGAGGATCTCCTCCATCTCGAACGCGGCCGTGACCGTCTCGATGAGGACGGTGGCCCGGACGGTGCCGTGGGGGATGCCGAGCAGGTCCTGGGCGAAGTCGAAGATGTCGTTCCAGAGCCGCGCCTCGTAGCGGTTCTCCAGCTTGGGGAGGTAGAAGTACGGGCCGTGTCCGGCGTCGATCCGGTGCTGCGCGCAGTGGAAGAAGTACAGGCCGAAGTCGACCAGCGGGGCGGGCACGGGCCGGCCGTCGAACTCCAGGTGCTCTTCCGTCAGGTGCCAGCCGCGGGGCCGCACCACGAGGGTGGGCAGGCGCTCGCCGAGACGGTACTCCCGGCCCTCGGGGGTGGTGAAATCGATCCGGCCCAGACAGGCGTCGAGGAGGCTGAGCTGGCCGCCGATGATGTTGTCCCAGGTGGGCGAGGTGGCGTCCTCGAAGTCCGCCATCCACACCTGTGCACCGGAGTTGAGGGCGTTGACGGCCATGCGCCGCTCGGGCGGCCCGGTGATCTCCACCCGGCGGTCCTCCAGACCGGGAGCGGGCGGGGCGACCCGCCAGGTCCGGTCGGCGCGGACGGCCGAGGTGGCCACGGGGAAGTCGAGCGGGGATCCGGAGGCCAGCCGGACGGCCTGGCGGCGGCGCTCCTTGAGCAGCTCCTGGCGGCGGTCGCCGAAGGCCCCGGCGAGCGCGGCCAGGAAGTCCAGGGCCTCGGGGGTGAGGATCTCGTCGTGGCGGTCGCCCGGGGCCGCGAGGACGCGCACGGCGCGGGCAGGGGCACTGATGGTCATCGGGGTACTCCTGGGCTGTGAGAGGAGACGGGGGCGGGGAGGAACCGCCCGGCCCCGTGCGGCCGGGACGCGTACGAGGCCGGGCCCGACGGGCTCAGTGGAACTGCTCCTCCTCGGTGGAGCCGGTGAGTGCGGTGGTGGAGGACGCGGGGTTGACCGCGGTGGAGACCAGGTCGAAGTAGCCGGTGCCGACCTCGCGCTGGTGCCTGACGGCGGTGAAGCCGTGCTCCTGGGCGGCGAACTCGCGCTCCTGGAGGTCGACGTAGGCCGTCATGCCGTGCTCGGCGTAGCCGCGGGCGAGGTCGAACATCCCGTGGTTGAGGGAGTGGAAGCCGGCGAGGGTGATGAACTGGAACCTGTAGCCCATGGCGCCGAGTTCGCGCTGGAACTTGGCGATCTGGTCGTCGTCCAGGGCGGCCTTCCAGTTGAAGGAGGGCGAGCAGTTGTAGGCCAGCATCCGGTCCGGGTACCGGGCGTGGATCGCCTCGGCGAACTCGCGGGCCTGGGCGAGGTCGGGGGTGCCGGTCTCGACCCAGATGAGGTCGGCGTACGGGGCGTAGGCGAGACCGCGGGCGATGACCGGGGCCATGCCGTTGCGGACGTGGTAGAAGCCCTCGGCGGTGCGCTCACCCGTGCAGAACTCCGCGTCCCGCTCGTCGACGTCGCTGGTCAGCAGGGTCGCGGCCAGGGCGTCCGTACGGGCGATGATCAGGGTCGGGGTGTCGGCGATGTCGGCCGCCAGGCGGGCCGCGTTCAGGGTGCGGACGTGCTGCGCGGTCGGGACGAGGACCTTGCCGCCGAGGTGGCCGCACTTCTTCTCCGAGGCCAGCTGGTCCTCGTAGTGGATGCCCGCCGCGCCCGCCGCGATCATCGCCTTGGTCAGCTCGAAGGCGTTGAGCGGGCCGCCGAATCCGGCCTCGGCGTCGGCGACGATCGGGGCCAGCCAGTCGGTGGTGTCGCCGGCGTCCTCGGCCGTGGCGATCTGGTCGGCGCGCAGCAGCGCGTTGTTGATCCGGCGCACCACCTGGGGAACGGAGTTGACCGGGTACAGGGACTGGTCGGGGTAGGTGTGCCCGGCCTGGTTGGCATCGGCCGCCACCTGCCATCCGGACAGGTAGATCGCCTGCAGGCCGGCCCGCACCTGCTGGACCGCCTGGCCGCCGGTCAGGGCGCCGAGCGCGTGGACGTAGTCGAGTTCGTGCAGCTGGCGCCAGAGCCGTTCGGCGCCGCGTCGTGCCAGGGTGTGCTCCTCGCGGACGCTCCCGGACAACCGGACCACGTCCCGCGCCGAGTACGTGCGCTCGATGCCCGCCCACCGCGGGTCCGTGGCCCACCGCTGCTCCAGCCGCTCGGCCGCCGTCGTCGTGTTCGTGTCTGCCATGACCGTCACCGTCTCCCTGTGTCGCTTCGCCTGCCAACGCGCCCGTCCTTCGCGACAGGTTGTTGGCACTCTGTGCCGTGATCTGAGGTCGTGGCCGCCGGACCCGGAGGGCGGATCTGAGCAATGCCGCAGGTCAACCGAGTCCGGACGGCCGGGATTTCCGACGTCAGGGCGCGAGTCGGGCCCGGAGTGTCCGCCTCGGCTGCCGGGGTCCGGCGGCCGCAGGACAGACTCTGACAGCGGCACGCAGTGCCATCAATCAGGGACGGCTGCCAATTTCTGCGAATCTTCGGCGGCGGTTTTGCCAAGGTTGCGAAGGGTCTGCAACGGCGGATCCGTGCGTACGCTGAACCCGGAACGAGGCCGAGGGGGGTCAGGGGTGGGCAAGACGTACGCGGGAGCGCGGTTGCGGCGGCTGCGCGAGGAGCGCCGGATGAGCCAGGCGGACCTGGCGCGGGTACTGGCCATCTCGCCGAGCTATCTGAACCAGATGGAGCACGACTCCCGGCCGCTCACCGTGCCCGTCCTGCTGCGGCTCACCGAGGCCTTCGGCGTGGACCCCGGCTTCTTCTCGGAACGCGACACGGGCCGCCTCGTCGCCGATCTGCGCGAGGCCCTGGCGGGCGAGGTCGCCGAGGCCCGCGTCTCCCCCTCCGACCTGGCCGAACTCGCCACCCGGATGCCCGCCGTCGCCTCCGTCCTGCTGGACCTCGGCCGACGCGCCCAGCTGCTGACCGAGCGGCTCGCGGACACCGCGGACGGACGCGGCGGCGACCCGGCCGCTCCGCGCTCACCCCACGAGGAGATCCGCGAGTTCTTCTACCGGCGCCGGAACTACCTGCACGACACCGACCTCGCCGCCGAGGACCTGGCCCGGGAGGTCGGCATCCGCACCGGCGAGGTCGTCCGGGCGCTTTCGAACCGCCTCGGCGACCGGCACGGGATCCGCCTCGCCCCCGACGCGGACCGGCACGGGATCCGCCCCGCCCCCGACGCCGACCGGCACGGGATCCGCCCCGCCCCCGACGCCGACCGGCACGGGGCCCGCCCCGCCCCCGACGCGGACCGACTCCACCGCTTCGACGCCCGCACGCGCGTCCTGCACCTGTCCGGCCGGCTCCGGCCCGGCCAGCAGGCGTTCCGGATGGCCACGCAGCTCGCCCTGCTGGAGTACGGCGACGAGCTGGACCGGCTGGCCGCCGAGGACTTCGAGCCCGGCTCCCCCGCCCACGCCCTGGCCCGGATCGGCATCGCCAACTACTTCGCGGCCGCCCTGGTCCTCCCGTACCGCGCCTTCCACACCGCCGCCGAGGAATTCCGCTACGACATCGAACGCCTCACCGACCACTTCGGCATCGGTTACGAGACCGTCTGCCACCGCCTGAGCACCCTGCAGCGCGCCAGGTTGCGCGGGGTGCCGTTCTCCTTCGTCCGCGTGGACCGGGCCGGAAACATGTCCAAGCGGCAGTCCGCCACCGGGTTCCACTTCTCCCGGGCCGGCGGCACCTGCCCGCTGTGGAACGTCTACGAGGCCTTCGCCGCCCCCGGCCGCATCCACGTACAGATCGCCGCCATGCCCGACGGGCAGCGCCACCTGTGGACCGCGCGCGCCGTCACCCGCCACCGCGGCGGCTGGGGCGAACCCGGCAAGACCTTCGCCATCGGCCTCGGCTGCGAGATCCGCCACGCGTCGCGGCTCGTGTACTCCGACGGCCTCGACCTGGACAACGCCTCGGCCGCCACTCCCATCGGCATGGGCTGCAGGCTGTGCGAACGTCTCGACTGCCCGCAGCGCGCCGTCCCGCCCCTGGGCCGCACGCTCGCGGTCGACGAGAACAGCAGCACCTTCGTCCCGTACCCCGTGGCCCGCGACCGCGCGTGACTCCAGGGCCGCCCGAGCGGTGGGTCTGGACTTACTAGGACGTCCAACTATATGTTCGTGGCACAAGGTCCGCGGTGCAGGGAAGCCGGTGTGAATCCGGCACGGTCCCGCCACTGTGACCGGGGAGTGTGCTGCCATCCACACGCCACTGACGAGGTCTGTCGGGAAGGCGGGCGGCGCGCGGGGATCCGGGAGTCAGGATACCGGCCGCGGATGTTCCGTGTTGTCCACGAGGATGGAGCAGACACGCATGGCACCGGTTTGTACCCACGACCCTGGTGATCCGGCGGAGCGCGCGCACACCGATCTGGCGCGCTCGTAGTCCCACGGCCCTCCCCGCGGCGTGCCCCATCGGGCCCGCCCGCGAGTCGGCCCTGCCATCCCTCGGATCTCACCTGACGAGAGCAGGCACCCATGGTCCGCGAACTCACCCATTTCATCGGCGGAAAGCACACCACCGGCACCTCCGGGCTCTTCGCCGACGTGTACGACCCCAACACCGGCGCCGTCCAGGCCCGGGTCCCGCTGGCCGGGCGCGCCGACACCGAGGCCGCCGTCGCCGACGCCGAGCAGGCGCAGGCCGCCTGGGGTCAGTGGAACCCCCAGCGGCGCGCCCGCGTCCTGCTGCGCTTCCTCCAGCTGGTCGAGGGCGAACGGGACGATCTGGCACGGCTGTTGTCCGCCGAGCACGGCAAGACCGTCGCCGACGCCCACGGCGACCTCCAACGCGGCCTGGAAGTGGTCGAGTTCGCCGCCGGGATCCCCCACCTCCTCAAGGGCGAGTTCACCGACAACGCCGGCACCGGCATCGACGTGCACTCCCTGCGCAGCCCCCTCGGCGTCGTCGCGGGCATCACCCCGTTCAACTTCCCCGCCATGATTCCGCTCTGGCAGGCCGCACCGGCCCTGGCCTGCGGAAACGCGTTCATCCTCAAGCCCTCCGAGCGCGATCCGTCCGTACCGCTGCGCCTGGCGGAGCTGTTCCTGGAGGCGGGGCTGCCGCCGGGCGTGCTGAACGTCGTCAACGGCGGTAAGGAGGCCGTCGACACCCTCCTGGAAGACCCCCGCGTCCAGGCGCTCGGCTTCGTCGGCTCCACGCCGATCGCCGCGCACATCTACGCCACGGCCGCCGCGCACGGCAAGCGCGCCCAGTGCTTCGGCGGGGCCAAGAACCACATGATCGTGATGCCCGACGCGGACCTCGACCAGGCCGTGGACGCCCTGATCGGCGCGGGCTACGGCTCGGCGGGCGAGCGCTGCATGGCGATCTCCGTGGCCGTGCCCGTGGGCGAGGAGACGGCGGACCGCCTGGTGGCCGCACTCAAGGACCGCATCGCCACCTTGAAGATCGGGCGCTCCGACGACCCGGACGCGGACTTCGGTCCTCTGGTCAGCCAGGACGCCCTCGACCGGGTCCGCCGCTACGTCGACATCGGCGTCAACGAAGGGGCCGAACTGGTCGTCGACGGGCGTGACTTCACCCTCCCCGGCCACGAGAACGGCTTCTTCGCCGGAGCCACCCTCTTCGACCGCGTCTCCCCGCAGATGCGCGTCTACCGCGAGGAGATCTTCGGCCCCGTCCTGACGGTGGTCCGCGCCGCCGACTTCGAGGAGGCACTGCGCCTGCCGAGCGAGCACCCGTACGGCAACGGCGTGGCGATCTTCACCCGGGACGGGGACACCGCCCGCGAGTTCACCCGGCGGGTCAACACCGGCATGGTCGGCGTCAACGTCCCCATCCCGGTGCCCGTGGCCTACCACACCTTCGGCGGCTGGAAGCGCTCCGGCTTCGGCGACCTCAACCAGCACGGCCCGGACTCGATCCGCTTCCACACCCGTACCAAGACCGTCACCTCGCGCTGGCCCTCCGGGGTCAAGGAAGGCGCGAGCTTCACCATCCCCACGATGGGGTGACCGCCGTGACCACCACCCTCACCGAGGACCAGCTCGCGCTGACCGAGGTCACCCTCGACTTCGCGCAGGAGCAGCTGGCCCCCCATGCCGTGGCCTGGGACCAGGACAAGCACTTCCCCGTCGACGTCATCCGCCGGGCGGCCGCACTCGGCCTCGCCGGCGTGTACGTAAGCGAGCAACACGGCGGCTCCGGCCTCTCCCGCAGCGACGGCGTCCTCGTCTTCGAGACCCTCGCGACCGGCTGTCCGTCCATCGCGGGCTACCTCTCCATCCACAACATGGTCGCCTGGATGATCGACCGCTACGGAGACGACGCCCAGCGCACCCGCCGGCTGCCCGGCCTCTGCTCCGCGGCGACCCTGGGCAGCTACTGCCTGACCGAACCGGGCGCGGGCTCGGACGCCGCCGCGCTGCGCACCCGCGCCGAACGCCACGGCGACCACTACGTGCTCACCGGGGTCAAGCAGTTCATCTCCGGTGCCGGCGCCTCGGACGTCTACGTGGTCATGGCCCGGACCGGCGAACCCGGACCGGGCGGGATCTCCGCCTTCGTCGTCGAGCGCGAGGACCCGGGAGTCTCCTTCGGTCCCAACGAGCGCAAGATGGGCTGGAACGCCCAGCCGACCCGTCAGGTGGTCCTCGACGGTGTTCGCATTCCTGCCGACCGGCGGCTCGGCGCGGAAGGCGATGGCTTCCGCATCGCCATGAACGGCCTCAACGGCGGCCGGCTCGGCATCGCCGCCTGTTCCCTCGGCGGGGCGCAGAGCGCCCTCGACCGCTCGCTGTCCTACCTGGCCGACCGCGAGGCCTTCGGCAGCCGACTCCTGGACGCTCAGGCGCTCCAGTTCCGGCTGGCCGACATGGCCACCGAACTCGCCGCCGCCCGGGCGCTGGTGCGGCAGGCCGCCGAGTCCCTGGACAGCGGCGACCCTCTGGCCCCGCGCCTGTGCGCGATGGCCAAGCGGTTCGCCACCGACACCGGGTACGCGGTGGCCGACGCGGCCCTCCAGCTGCACGGCGGATACGGGTACCTCAGCGAGTACGGCATCGAGAAGATCGTCCGCGACCTGCGGGTCCACCAGATCCTGGAAGGCACGAACGAGGTCATGCGCGTCATCGTCGCGCGCGGACTCACGGAGACCCTGCGATGAGCCACGAAGCCCCTGAAGACCGCGACCACGTCCTCCTGCGCACCGAGGGCCACGCCGCGTACATCACCCTCAACCGCCCCAAGGCACTCAACGCCCTCAGCCACCCCATGGTGCTCCGCATCGAGCAGGCCCTCACCGCCTGGGCCGAGGACCCCGGCGTCGAAGTGGTGGTCATCGACGGCGCAGGCGGCCGGGGCCTGTGCGCGGGCGGTGACATCCGGGCGATCCACGAGGACGCCCGCGCCGGCGGCACCGCCTCGGCGGACTTCTGGCGGGACGAGTACCGCCTCAACGCGCTGATCGCCCGCTACCCGAAGCCCTACGTCGCCCTCATGGACGGCATCGTCATGGGCGGCGGAGTCGGCATCTCCGCCCACGGCAGCGTCCGGATCGTCACCGAACGCTCCAAGATCGCCATGCCCGAGACCGGCATCGGTTTCGTCCCCGACGTCGGCGGGACCTACCTCCTCGCGCTGGCTCCGGGAGAGCTCGGCACCCACCTGGCACTCACCGGAGCCCCGGTCGGCGCCGCGGACGCGCTGCTGTGCGGGCTCGCCGACCACTTCGTCCCGGCACGGGCGCTGCCCGCGCTGTCCCGGGAGCTGGCCGTGGACTCCGTACACGAAGTGCTGCAGCGGCACGTGCAAGAGCCTCCCGCCGGGACCCTCGTCCCCGCGCGCGGCGAGTGGATCGACCACTGCTATGCCGCCGACACCGCCGAGGAGATCGTGGCCCGGCTCCTGGCCTCGGGCCCGTCCGCCGCGAAGGACGCGGCGGACACCCTGCTGTCCAAGTCGCCGACGGCGGTCAAGGTCACTCTGGCCGCGCTGCGCGGGGCCCGCCGGCTCGGCCCGCTGGAGCGGGTGCTGGAGCAGGAGTACCGCATCTCCTGCGCGGCCCTGTCCTCGCCCGATCTGGTGGAGGGGATCCGCGCTCAGGTCATCGACAAGGACCGGAACCCGCGCTGGTCCCCGGCCACGCTGGAGGACGTCACCCCGGCGGACGTGGACCGGTACTTCGCCCCGCTCGACGCGAACGGGCTCGGGCTCGTCGCGACCGCTTCTGCGCAGGAGGTCGTCTGGTGAGCAGTACCGTCGCATTCATCGGGCTCGGACACATGGGCGGCCCGATGGCCGCCAACCTCGTCGGGGCCGGCCACCGCGTCCTCGGCTTCGACCTCGTACCGGAGCTGCTGGCCACCGCTGCCGCCACCGGCGTCGAGCCGGCGCCCACCGCCGCGGAGGCCGCCGCCGCGGCCGACGTGGTGATCACCATGCTCCCCGCCGGGCGTCATGTCCTCTCCCTCTACCGGGAACAGGGCCTGCTCGCCGCCGCCCGGCCCGGCACCCTGTTCGTCGACTGCTCCACCATCGACGTCGCCGACGCCCGCGCCGCGCACGAGGCCGTCGTCGCGGCCGGTCACCGGGCGCTGGACGCCCCGGTGTCCGGCGGGGTCGTGGGTGCCGAGGCGGCCACGCTCACCTTCATGGCGGGCGGTGGAGCACGGGAGTTCGCCGCCGCCGGGCCGCTGCTCGACGCCATGGGCAAGAAGGCCGTGCACTGCGGCGGGCCCGGCGCCGGGCAGGCCGCGAAGATCTGCAACAACATGATCCTCGCGATCTCCATGATCGGGGTCAGCGAGGCCTTCGTCCTCGCGGAGAGCCTCGGCCTGGACCACCAGGCCCTCTACGACGTCTCCTCCACCGCCTCCGGCCAGTGCTGGGCCCTCACCGTCAACTGCCCCGTCCCCGGCCCGGTGCCCACCAGCCCGGCCAACCGCGACTACCGCCCCGGCTTCGCCGCACCCCTCATGGCCAAGGACCTCGGGCTCGCCGCGAACGCCCTGCGGGCCGGCGGAGTGGACGCGCCGCTGGGCCTCAAGGCCGCCGAAATGTACGCCGCGTTCGCCGAGGGCGACGGGGCCAGCCTGGACTTCTCGGCCATCGTCCGCTCCCTGCGACCCCAGAACGGAACCCCCGCATGACCTACGAGACCATCCTGTTGGAACGCAAGGGCCGCGTCGCCGTCCTCACCCTCGACCGGCCCGAGGCCCTCAACGCGCTCAACCTCCAGGTGATGACGGAGGTCGTGGCCGCCGTGGAGGAACTGGACCGGGACCCGGACATCGGCTGCATCGTCCTCACCGGCTCCGCCAAGGCCTTCGCCGCGGGCGCCGACATCAAGGAGATGCGCCCGCGGAGCTACGTGGAGATGTACCTCACGGACTGGTTCACGGCCTGGGACCGGCTCGGCGAGGTCCGCACCCCCACCCTCGCCGCGGTCGCCGGATACGCCCTGGGCGGGGGCTGCGAACTGGCCATGCTCTGCGACATCCTCCTCGCCGCCGACACCGCGAAGTTCGGGCAGCCCGAGATCAGGCTGGGCGTCATCCCCGGAATCGGCGGCTCCCAGCGCCTCACCCGGGCCGTCGGCAAGGCCAAGGCGATGGAACTGTGCCTGACCGGGCGCACCATGGGCGCCGAAGAGGCCGAACGCGCCGGGCTGGTCTCCCGGGTCGTCCCCGCCGGGGAACTGCTCGACGAGGCCCTGGCCGTGGCCACGACCGTCGCCGAGATGTCCAAGCCGGTCGCGATGATGGCCAAGGAGGCCGTGAACCGCGCCTTCGAGACCACCCTCGCCGAAGGCGTCCGCTTCGAACGCCGCCTCTTCCACGCGGTGTTCGCCACCGCCGACCAGAAGGAGGGCATGTCCGCCTTCGTGGACAAGCGCCCGCCGCACTTCACCCACGGCTGAGCGCGATCCGCCGTCCGGGGACGGCCCGACGGCCCTCCCCCGGACGGCGGATGGGGCCGCCGCGCCGTCCCGCGCGCGGGGCTCCGCTGTGATCAGGAACTCATCCGCTTGGCCGGACCGGCCGCAGGCGGTAGCGTCACGCCGACATCTGCACATAGCGACGACGGCGAGACGGAAGTCCGGTGTGAATCCGGCATGGTCGCGCCACTGTGTGCTGCGTCCGCGCTCCCCCGGGGGTGTCGGCCGCGGCAAGTCAGACCCTCGGACCGTCGTTCCGCACCACCACATGGGACGCGTAGTTCCCCGAGGAGGTTCCACCATGGCCCAGGCCGTCGCTTCCGCTGCCATGCCCACCCCCGCTCTCTCGCCCTCTGCTCCGCTGCCCGTGCGCGCGGTCCTGCCCTGGGCGCTCTTCGTCGGTCTCCTGATGCTCGTGGCCCTGTACTTCGTCGGCGCGGAGCAGGGCGCCACCGCCGTGTTCTCCGGCGCGGGCGTGCACGAGTGGGTGCACGACGGCCGACACCTGCTCGGCTTCCCCTGCCACTGAGAGGCACACGCACCATGTATGCCTCCACTGTCAGAGGTCTGCTGGTCCGCGGCATGCTCGCGGGCCTGATCGCCGGTCTGTTCGCCTTCGCCGTCGCCTACGTGGTCGGTGAGCCCTCCGTCCGGGGGTCCATCGCCGTCGAAGAGGCCTCGGCCGCCAAGGAAGCCGCTCCGGCGGCCGGCCACGCCGCCGGCCACGCCGGTCACGGCGGAGCCGAGGCGGCCCCCGCCGCCGAGGAGGAGGAAGAGCTCGTCAGCCGGCCCGTCCAGTCCACCTTCGGCCTCGCCACCGGCGTCCTGGTCTACGGGGTCGCGCTGGGCGGCATCGCCTCCCTCGCGTTCTCCTTCGTCCTGGGCCGCGTCGGCGGGTTCAGCCCCCGGGCCACCGCCGCCCTCACCGCGGCGGGCGCGTTCGCACTGGTCTACCTGGTGCCGTTCCTGAAGTACCCGGCCAGCCCGCCGGCCGTCGGCAACCCGGACACCATCGGACAGCGCACCACGCTGTTCTTCCTGATGATCCTGCTCAGCGTCCTGCTCGGCGTCGGCGCGATCATCGCGGGACGGCGCCTGGCGCCGCGCCTGGGCAACTGGAACGCCACCCTGACCGCCGGGGCGGGCTTCGTCGTCGCCACCGCGCTGGCCTTCCTGGTCCTCCCCGACAACACGGACGCCGTGAAGCCGGAGTTCCCCGCGGCCCTGCTGTGGGACTTCCGGGTCGCGTCGGTGACCGTCCAGGTCGTGATGTGGGTGGTGTTCGGGATCGTCTTCGGCGTCCTCGCCCAGCGACTCCTGGCCCACCGCACGGATCCCGCCGGTGCGGCGGCGGCGCCGCAGTCGGCGTCGGCCCTCGGCTGACCGGCGTACCGCACCCACCCCCAGAGCCCTGCCGCCCCGGAAGTCCGGGGCGGCAGGGCTCCGGGTCTTCCGGCTCGGCGTCTCGCGGCTCCGCGGTGTCGAGCGGTACGTCCAGTACGTGCGGCGGGCGTCACCGTCGTCCGCCGTCGCCGTCGCCCTCTCCCTCGTCGTCGTTCTCGTACCCGTACTCGTGCCCACGCTCGCGAGCGACCGTCGGCAGGCTGTCGGTGTCCGGCGCGGTCCTCGCGACCATCTCGGCCAGCCGGCCGCAAGCCCGTTCGACCCTTTCCAGGGTCTGGTTCCGCTCGGTGACGACCGCCGAGAGCAGCAGCGCGGTCAGCGCGGCGGCGCCGTTGAACGCCTGCAGCGAGACCATGGAGGTGAGGAGGGTCTGGCCCGCGAAGGGGCCGGTCCGGTGCGTGGCGGCGTAGATCGCGAAGGTGGACGCGGCCAGCGCGCACGGTGCGGCTCCGGCCAGCTGGAAGCGGAAGGCCGCCCAGGTCAGCAGGGGGAAGGCGAGGAAGAGCAGAGGTGCGGGAGAGGCTTCGAGGACGCCGACGGCGATCGTGGCGGCCACGAGCAGCAGGGCTTCCGCCCACCGCGACGGCGCCACGCCCTTCGGCCGGCGCGCGGAGCTGAGGACGAGCAGGACCGGCGTGACCAGCAGGACGCCCATCGCGTCGCCGGTCCACCAGACCCACCACGAGGGCCAGAACCCGCCCATGGGCAGTGCGCCGGCCAGGTGCAGGGTACCGATCCCCACGGTCGCGCTGATGAGCATGCCGGCGAACGCGCCGAGGAAGACCAGGGCGAGCGCGTCCCGCAATCGGTTCATCCGGGTGCGGAAGCCGACGAGGCGAAGGAGCGCGTAGGAGGACAGGGATCCGAGGGTGTTACCCGCCGTGATGGCCAGGATGACGGTGAGCGACGGCCCGGGTGAGAGGTTGACCAGGAACGCTCCGAGCGCGATACCCGGCCAGATCCGGGGGCCGAGCAGGAGCAGACCGGCCAGGGCGATCCCGGTGGGGGGCCACAGCGGTGACACCTGACCGCGCACGAGCTGCTGGAGCAGCCCGAGCTCGCCCCCGGCGTAGTACAGCGCGGCGACGGCTCCGCTCTGCAGGGCCGTCGCGCCGGCGCTCCGAAGCCTGTGGCGCCACGCGTCGGTCATCGGGAGTTCTGTCCCTGCTCTCGTCCCTCGCTGATCTGTCCATCTTGCACCCCTGCGGGCTCCGCCACGCGGCCACCCGCACGCGTCCCCGATGCCCGCCGGCGGCTTCAGCCCGGGATGCGCAGGGCGAGTACGGCCATGTCGTCGTGCCCGTCACTGGGATGCCCGTCGGCCAGCGCCCGTACGAAGTCCTGCAGGGGCAGGGAGGCGTGCGCGGCGGCGAGCTCGGCCAGTGCGTCCAGGCTCTCGTCGATGGGGCGGCCGGGGTGTTCGACGAGGCCGTCGGTGAACAGGACCACCGTGGTGCCGGGGGGCAGCGGGTGGGTGTGGTCCGGGCGCCGCTGCTCGCTGTCGACGTTCAGTGGCAGTCCGGGTTCGCCGAAGAGGTAGCGGGGCCGGGCTCCGGGAGTGATCAGCAGCGGGGGGACATGGCCCGCGGTGCTCCAGAGCATCCTCCAGCCGCCCCCCGCGGGTTCGATGCGCGCCAGGCCGGTGGTGGTGACCGGGTTGTCGGTGATGGCCTGCAGGGTCCGGTCGAGCTGGGTGAGGACCGCGCTGGGCGGACCGCCCAGTTCGAACAGCAGGGAGCGCAGCATGTTGCGGGTGGAGGCCATGACCGCGGCCGCGTGCAGATCGTGGCCGACCACGTCGCCGATGACGAGCGCCACGGCGCCGTCGGGCAGGGGGATGGCGTCGTACCAGTCCCCGCCGAGGGGGTTGGGCTCGGCGGCGGGCCGGTAGATGGCGGCGGCGGTGAAGGGTCCCAGGTCGGGCAGCGTGGGCAGCAGGAGCCGCTGGAACTGTTCGGAAGAGGCCCGGACCCGTTCGAGGAGGCGGACGTTGTCGATCGCGATGCCGGCGGCGCCGGCGAGGGCGACGACCATGTTCTCGTCGTGGGCGTCGAAGGCCCGCCCGTCACTGCGCTCGGACAGGTAGAGGTCTCCGTAGGTCTCGCCGCGGACGCTGATGGCGACGCCGAGGAGCGTGCTCATCCGTGGGTGGCCGGGCGGGAACCCGACCGAGGACGGATGGGCGGAGATGTCGTCCACCCGCAGCGGCTCGGGGTGGCGGATCAGGTATCCGAGTACGCCCAGGCCACGGGGGAACCCGACGTCGGCCAGGACCGCCCGTTCCTCCTCGGAGAGGCCGACTGCGATGAACCGCGCCAGCCGCTCGCCTGATTCGTCCAGTACGCCCAGTGCCCCGAAGCGGGCGCCGACCAGCTCCATGGCGGTGGTCACGATGCGGTTCAGCACCGCCGGCAGCTCCACCTCCCGGGTGATGGCCACCACCGCGCCCAGCAGGCCCTCGATCCGGGCCCGCGCCGCGGCCAGGGCCTGCAGCCGCTCTTCGATCCGGCCCAGCTCGGCTTCCAGACGCAGCAACGGGTCGGATTTGGGCGGTCGCCCGGCCCGCTCCCACTCCCTGCCGCCCGCCATCACGATCGCCCGGTGGACCGGGACACGGACGTCTGCTCCCGCCCACCGCACCGGGCGCCGGACGCCACCGCGGCGGCATGCGCGCGAGCCGGTGCTCTTCCCGCGTCCCCGGTGCCCGCCCGGTGCTCGCGCCGGATCCGGTCATCACGCCGCTCAAGCGATCGGTACACCCACGGACTCCTGACACGACCGTGCAACGGCCCACAGGATGGCCCGCCGACGGCGCGGCACCGGGTATTGCGCCGAAGGCGGCATGTCGCACGCGATCGGCGTGCTCGCGCCCCGCCGTGTCTCGTTTCACCATCCGGATGATGGACGGGACTCGCCGCTGGGCGATCTTCCGTCCTAGGGTGGCCGGTGCAGCTGGTTCGCCCCGTCCGCCAGGCGGGATGCGTCGTAAGAGGGAACCCGGTGGGAATCCGGGACTGCCCCGCAGCGGTGAGCGGGAACGACCGCCGTCATACGCACTGGGACCGGACAACGGTCCTGGGAAGCGACGGCCAGTAGGTGCCCGCCGGGAGACCGGCAGGCGTGCCCGCGAGTCCGAAGACCTGCCCGTTGCCCGCACGCGGACGTATTCCGCGGGCGGATGTCCCGGTGACCTCGTGGGCGGGTCGGCGTACACGGCGAGCGGCGCGTGCGGTGTTCTCTTCCCGCAACGCGTACCGCGCGTTCTGTCGTCCCTTCGCGTCCGCGTCCCGTCTCCGGGATGTTCTGGACACATCTCGCGAAGGAGAGTTCCGTGACAGCGAAGCACGCGGCAGCGGCAGCACGAGCCACCGTGTACGGCTACCCCCGTCAGGGTCAGAACCGCGAACTGAAGAAGGCCGTCGAGGGCTACTGGAAGGGCCGCGTCACCGCCGACGCCCTCCGGCAGACCGCGGCCGACCTCCGCCGCACGAACTGGCGGCAGCTGACCGAGGCAGGCATCCACGAGGTGCCGACCGGCGATTTCTCGTACTACGACCACGTCCTGGACACCAGTGTGATGGTCGGCGCCGTCCCCGGGCGGCACCGGACGGCGGTCGCCGCCGACGCCCTCGACGGCCTCTTCGCGATGGCCCGCGGCACCCGGGACGTCGCCCCGCTCGAAATGACCAAGTGGTTCGACACGAACTACCACTACCTGGTCCCCGAGCTCGGCCCCGACACCGACTTCACCGCCGACTCCACGAAGCAGGTCGCCGAGCTGAAGGAGGCCCTCACGCTCGGACACACGGCCCGCCCCGTCCTCGTCGGCCCCGTCACCTACCTCCTGCTGGCCAAGCCCGCCCCGGGCGTGGCCGCCGACTTCCGGCCGATCACCCTGCTCGACCGGCTGCTGCCCGTCTACGCCCGGGTCCTCGCCGATCTGCGCGCCGCCGGCGCCGAGTGGGTCCAGCTGGACGAACCGGCCCTGGTCCAGGACCGCACCCCGGCCGACCTGAACGCCGCCGCCCGCGCCTACCGCGAGCTGGGGGCGGCCATCGACCGCCCGAAGCTGCTGGTCGCCTCGTACTTCGGCCGGCTCGGCGGCGCCCTCCAGGTGCTCGCCGCCGCCCCCGTCGAGGGCCTCGCGCTGGACTTCACCGACGCCGGCGCCGCGAACCTCGCCGACCTCGCGGCCGTCGGCGGACTGCCCGGCAAGCGGCTCGTGGCGGGGGTGGTCAACGGCCGCAACATCTGGATCAACGACTACCGGAAGTCCCTGGCCACCCTCGGGACCCTGCTGGGCCTCGCCGGCCGGGTCGACGTCGCCGCCTCCTGCTCGCTGCTGCACGTCCCGCTGGACGCCTCGGCCGAGCGTGACATCGACCCACAGATCCGGCGCTGGCTCGCCTTCGCCCGGCAGAAGACCGCCGAGATCACCACCCTCGCCCGCGGCCTCGCCCAGGGCACCGACACGATCGCCGCCGAACTCGCCGCGAACCGGGCCGACCTGGCTTCCCGCGCGGCCTCCGCCCTCACCCACGACCCCTCCGTCCGGGCCCGGACCGCCGCCATCGGCGACGCCGACGCGCGCCGGGCACAGCCCTACGCGCAGCGCACCGCCGCCCAGCGCGCCCACCTGGGCCTGCCGCTCCTGCCGACGACCACCATCGGCTCGTTCCCGCAGACCGACGAGCTGCGCCTCGCCCGCGCCGACCTGCGGGCCGGCCGGATCGACACGGCCGGCTACGAGGAGCGGATCAAGGACGAGATCCGCCGGGTCCTCTCCTTCCAGGAGGCGGCCGGGATCGACGTCCTGGTGCACGGCGAACCCGAACGAAACGACATGGTGCAGTACTTCGCCGAGCAGCTCACCGGCTACGTCGCCACCCGGCACGGCTGGGTGCAGTCCTACGGCACCCGCTACGTCCGCCCGCCGGTCCTGGCCGGGGACGTCTCCCGCCCCGCGCCGATGACCGTGCGCTGGACCTCGTACGCCCAGTCGCGGACGGCCAAGCCGGTCAAGGGCATGCTGACCGGCCCGGTCACCATGCTCGCCTGGTCCTTCGTACGCGACGACCAGCCCCTCGGGGACACCGCCCGCCAGGTGGCCCTCGCCCTGCGCGACGAGGTGAACGACCTGGAGGCCATCGGCACCTCCGTCATCCAGGTCGACGAGCCGGCCCTGCGCGAGACCCTCCCGCTGCGGGCCGCCGACCACGCGGAGTACCTCGCCTGGGCCACCGAGTCCTTCCGGCTCACCACCAGCGGTGTCCGGCCGGACACCCAGATCCACACCCACATGTGCTACGCGGAGTTCGGCGACATCGTCCAGGCCATCGACGACCTCGACGCCGACGTCATCAGCCTGGAGGCCGCCCGTTCCCACATGCAGGTCGCCGACGAGCTGGCCGCGCACGGCTACCCCCGCGAGGCCGGTCCCGGCGTCTGGGACATCCACTCCCCGCGCGTTCCCGGCGCCGAGGAGGCGGCCGCGCTGCTCCGCAAGGGACTCGCGGCCATCCCGGCCGAACGGCTCTGGGTCAACCCCGACTGCGGCCTGAAGACCCGCGGCTGGCCCGAAACCCGCGCCTCCCTGGAGAACCTCGTCGCGGCCGCGCGTGAGGTCCGAGCGAATCTCACGACCGACGGCTCCTGATCCGGTGGGTCCGGGGCGGACACCCGTCGGGTGTCCGCCCCGGCCCTGCCCTGCCCCCACGCTCAAGGAACAAGGCGAGCCCGGACCCTGCCTACTCGGCTTCCCCCGGCCCGGCCGCCTCGCCGGCGGGCAGGAGGTGGGCGGTCCACTTCTCTTCGATGCGGCCGTACTTCCACGTCACCAGGGCGAGGATCCAGGTGACGAAGAACAGGCCGACGATGACGAAGCCGATGGTGTTCAGGTCGAGACCGCCGGCCCAGTCCCAGAACGGGCCGTGCAGGTCGAGCTTCTCGGCGAGGAGGCCGAGGATCTCGACGGTGCCGATGATCAGGGCGACGGCGACCGACAGCCCGGTGATGGTGAGGTTGTAGTAGACCTTGCGGACCGGCTTGGAGAAGGCCCAGCCGTAGGCGAAGTTCATGAACGAGCCGTCGATGGTGTCGAGCAGGGACATCCCCGCGGCGAAGAGGACCGGCAGGCAGAGGATCGCGTACCAGGGCAGTCCGGATGCGGCGCCGGAACCGGCGAGGACGAGCAGGGCGATCTCGGTGGCGGTGTCGAAGCCGAGGCCGAAGAGGAGTCCGAGCGGGTACATCTGCCACGGCTTGGTGATCGACTTCATGGTGCGGCCGAGGAGCCGGTTCATGAAGCCGCGGTTGTCCAGGTGCTTCTCCAGGGTCGCCTCGTCGTACCGGCCCGAGCGCATCTTCCGGAAGACCTGCCAGATGCCGGCCAGGATGACGAGGTTGATCGCGGCGATCACGTAGAGGAACGTCGCCGAGACGCTGGTTCCGATGAGCCCGGTGACGTCGTGGAGCTCGGAGTTGTCGTCGCGGACCGGCCCGGCCAGCGCTTTGATCCCGAGGGAGAGCAGGACGGCCAGGCCGAAGACGATCGTGGAGTGGCCGAGGGAGAACCAGAAGCCCACCGAGAGCGGGCGCTGTCCGTCGTTCATCAGCTTGCGGGTGGTGTTGTCGATGGCCGCGATGTGGTCGGCGTCGAAGGCGTGGCGCATCCCGAGGGTGTACGCGGTCACGCCGATCCCGATGCCGAAGGTCTGGGCGCCGATGCTGTAGTGCTCCGGGGTCACGATCGCGACGAGCGTGAACCAGCCGATGACGTGGAGCGCCAGGATGAAGGCGGCCATCCCGCCCAGGCTCGTCCATTCCTTGCGGCTCATGGAGTGGCGGATGCGACGGATGCGGCCCCGGGGGGCGGACGTGGTGACCACGGGCGGACGACCTTCCTCGTACAGCCTGGTGCGGTCAGGCCTCGCCAGCACTCTTCTGCATGTCCGGAGCACTTGCAATCACTTCGCAGTAAAGCAGAGGTCAGGCTTTGACCAGCGGAAACGTCTCTGCCGCCGCCGACATTCCATGCCCTATCCTTGTTGCGAGCTATGTGCAACAACTCAACAGATGCAAGATAAGGGGTTCTGTGGTGGGCTCTCCGGTGGTGCTCGGGATCGAGTCGTCGTGCGACGAGACCGGCGCGGGAATCGTGCGGGACGGCAAGCTGCTCGCGCACGTGGTGGCGTCGAGCATGGACGAGCACGCCCGCTTCGGTGGCGTCGTGCCCGAGATCGCCGCCCGCGCGCACCTGCACGCCTTCAACCCGGTCGTCCGGCAGGCCCTCGACCAGGCCGGGCTGCGGCTGGGCCAGATCGACGCGGTCGCCGTCACCACCGGGCCCGGACTGTCGGGCGCGCTGCAGGTGGGTCTCGCCGGGGCGAAGACACTGGCGTACGCGGCCGGAGTACCGCTGTACGGCGTCCACCACCTGGCCGGGCACGTCGCCGCCGACACCCTGGAGCACGGGCCGCTGCCCGACCCCTGCGTGGTGCTGATCGTCTCCGGCGGCCACACCTCGCTCCTGCTGGTCCGGGACCTGGTCCGCGAGCCGATCCTGCACCTCGGGGACACCCTCGACGACGCGGCCGGCGAGTGCTTCGACAAGGTCGCCCGGATCCTGGGCCTGCCGTATCCGGGCGGCCCGGCCATCGACCGGGCCGCCCGCGACGGCGACCCGAAGGCCGTGACCTTCCCGCGCCCGCTGACCCGGCCCGGGGACGAACCGTACGCCTTCTCCTTCTCCGGCCTGAAGACGGCCGCGGCCCGCTGGGCCGAGAAGCACCGGCAGCGCGGTGAGGAGCCTCCGGTCGCCGACGGAGCCGCCGCGCTGCAGGAGGCGGTCGCGGACGTGCTGACCCGCAAGGCCCTCGCGGCCTGCCGCGCGTACGACGTGAAGACGCTGGTCGTGGTCGGCGGCGTGGCCGCGAACTCCCGGGTCAGGGCCCTGGCGGAACGGCGGTGCGCCTCCGCGGGCATCGAACTGCGCGTTCCTCCCATGACCCTGTGCACGGACAACGGCGCCATGATCGCGGCCGTCGGGGATCTGCTGGTCCGCTCCGGGGCGGAGCCGGCGCCGCTGAACGTGTCCATCGACCCGTCCGCACCACTGGAGTACGCCTCCCTGACTCCGCTGCCCGCCCGGCCGGGGGTCGTGCGCGCAGCCGTGTGAGGGGCCCCCTTCCGAACCGGCTCGACCACTGCGAGGGCAGCGCGGGGCGGCCCGTCCGGCGCCCCGGTCGGCGGGGGTGAATCGTCATTTAAGATTCAGTTTCGGCCGTAGGGCTGTGGCCCGTCACCCGCGCGGCGGCCACGGAGCGGTCGGACCCGCCGGCCGAGGAGAGCCACCCGCGTCAGGACCCCGGTCCGGACGGGGAGCGCATGACGCCGATCACGAGGATCCCGGGCATCGCGTGACCGCCGGAGTGCGTCCCGGTGGCGTGCGGCGCCCAGCCCACCCGCCGACGAACAGAAGACCCCCAGGGAGAAGTGAGGTATGCCGGTGCTTTGCGTCGGAGGCATGATCGGAATCGGCAAGACGAGTGTCGCCGAACTGCTCGCCAAGGAGCTGGGCAGCGAAGTCTTCTACGAGAGCGTCGAAGACAATCCGATCCTCCCGCTCTTCTACACGGCGAGCCCCGAGGAGATCCAGGCGAACCGCTACCCCTTCCTGCTCCAGCTCTACTTCCTCCAGACGCGGTTCGCCGCGATCAAGGAGGCGTACAAGCAGGGCGACAACGTCCTCGACCGGTCCATCTACGAGGACTGGTACTTCGCCAAGGTCAACCACGACCTGGGCCGGATCAGCTCCCTCGAAATGCGGGTGTACGAGGGGCTGCTCAACGAGATGATGCGCGAGATCGACGGACTGCCGTACCGCAAGGCACCCGATCTCATGGTGTACCTCAAGGCCGACTTCGAGACGGTGCTGCACCGCATCGGGCTGCGGGGCCGCGATTTCGAACAGGACGAGAGCCTCGTCGAGTACTACCGGACGCTGTGGTCCGGCTACGACGACTGGGTGCACAAGCACTACTCGGCCAGCGAGGTCCTCGTCATCGACATGAACCACACGGACGTGGTGCACAACCCCGAGGACGCGGCCCGCGTGGTGCGGGAGGTCAAGGCGGCCCTCGGGCAGCGGGGCTGAGGGCCGTCTCGTCGGACGTGGTCGGCGGGCGGCGGACTCAGTCGGCGACGGAGTCCGGATCGTCGAGTTCGTGCAGCCCTGCCGGGTCCACTTCGGTCAGCACGTCCCCCGCCGCCGTGACGAACCGCTGTGCGTGGCCCCGGTGGACGCACAGGAGTTGGTCCCGGACGGCGGCCCGGTCCCGGTACACCGCCAGTGCCGCACCGTACTTGCTGTTGTGGCCCGCCATCGCGGCGTCCGCGCTCCACCCCGTGCCGTCGTAGGCGGACCACCACAGTTGCTGGCCGGCGGGGTCACGGTGGACGCACATCAGCCTGCCGTCGAAGACGGCGAGGCCGATGTTGCTCCGGGTGCGGAGCCCGGGCAGGGCCCCCTCGGAAGTCCAGTCGGCGCCGCGCAGCCGGCTCCAGTGGATCGCGCCGTCGCCGGGGTTGCCGTGCAGCAGGTGCAGGGCGCCGTCGTACGCGGCGAGGGCCGGGGACCTGGTGGTGGCGCAGCCGGGGACCGGCTCGGGAGGGGTCCAGGTCCAGCCGTCCCGACTGGTGGTGACCATGATCCGCTGGCCGGCGTCGGCGTAGGCGAGGTGGAGGGCGTCGCGGAAGACGGCCAGCGCCGGGCCGTAGACGCTCTCCGCGCTCGGGACCGGCCGGTCCGGGCTCCAGGTCTTGCCGTCGTACGAGGTCAGGGCCATCCCCCAGTCGCCCGAGCCGCCCCGGTGCGCGCAGTACAGCCGGTCCTGGAACACGGCCAGGGCCGGGCTGCCCAGGGTGTGGTGGGCGGGCAGGGGCCGGTCATCGGACCAGCCGCCGTCCGCGCGGTGCGCCGTCCACCACAGGTCGGGGTCTTCGCCCCGGCCCTGGTGGACGCAGTACAGGTCGCCGCGGAAGACGGCCAGGGCCGGGGTTTCCGAGGCGTAGCGGGCGGTGAAGGGTGTGTCGGCTCCCCAGCCGGTGCCCGTTTCGAACACGCTGAACCACAGGCCGGTCCCGCTCGCCGGTGCGTCGAGGGCCACCGGGGCGAGGAGGGTGGGCGCGGCCCACGGCGAGCGCAGCTCGCACCCGGTGCCCCGGACGGCGGCCCGGATCCGTTCGGCCCGTCCGGCCAGCCGCGCCCCGACGGCTTCGGCGACGGCCGCGGGCAGGGCCCCGGCGAGCACGTCCTCCACGAGGCCGGGGAAACCGGTGACGGGCCCGCTGCCGTCCGGGGGTGCGAGGAGGTCGACGGACCGTTGGTCGAGGCGGAGGATGAAGCCCCACTCCAGCGGGCGGACGGCGACGGCCGCCCCCACCGCGGCGAGTTCCTCGCCCGCCCGTTCCGCGCGTTCCACGGCCTTGGCCGACGGGGTGTCCGCGCCGAAGTCCGGTGCCGTGCCGTTCTCCCGCCCGGGGGCGGCGCCTTCGATCGCCATGCTGTCTTCCTGCCTGCTGGGCCGCGGGGCCGGACGGCCGCCCTCCGCGCGGTGCGCGGGCGGACCGTCCGGGCCTGCGGACGTGGACGTGGACGTGGACGTGGACGTGGACGTTCGGGAGCCGTTCCAGACGACGTGCGCACTGGTCGACGGGCTTTCCACCGTCCGGCGGGTCTGCCGGTGGGGGCAGGGGGCCGGGCGGCGGGCGGGGTACGTCGGGGCGGGTGGCCGGGCCGGGCCCGGCCGGCCTCAGGAAAGGTCTGCGGGAACGGGCGGCAGGCGCGGCCGTGCGTGGTGCTGGAGGGGGCCGATCCGGTCGCCCACCCGGATCGTCCCGCCGCTGACGACCTCGGCCCGCAGTCCGCCGCGGTGCAGCAGGCCGCGGATCAGCCCGGGGCGCACGAGCTGTTCGAGGCGGGCGCAGGGTTCGCTGAGTTTGAGACCGCGCAGGATCACCGCGCCGATCCGGAACTCGTGGTCCACCAGCGGGTTGAGCCGGATGTCACGGCAGACGAGGTTGCGGCGGCATTCGGCGGGGGTGAGCGCGATGCCGTGCTCGCGGGCCAGGGCCTCCAGGGACTCGGCCTCGATGAGGGTGACGTCGCAGACCCCGGACGCCCGGCCCGTGCCCCGACGCCGGGGCCGGGGGCCCTCGCCCGCCCAGTAGTTGCGGTCCCCCGCCAGACCGCGGCCGGTCACCGCTCGGGCCCGTTCGACGCGGAAGGTGGGCTCGCCCGGTCCCGCGGCGAGGTGCAGGGAGAGGACCCGGCCGGGTCCGGGCGGCGGTGGGGCCGCGGCCATGGGCGGTTCACCCCTTCAGGAAGTGGTCCGACAGGGAGCGAAGGGTGCGGAACTGGTTCACGTCGATCTGGTCGAGATGCAGTTCCCGGCCGATCAGGTCCTCCAGCAACAGGATGAACTCCATGAAGCCGAGGGAGTCGATCAGCCGGTTCTCGATCAGGTCGAGGTCCTCGGGGATCTCCTCGACGGTGGGGTTGTGTTCGAGCAGCCAGTCCACGACCGGCTTGATCGCCTCGTCCATGGTCACCTCTCCTGGATCCGGTGCGGTTCTTCGCATCCGCTCGTGCGCCCCGCTGTGGCGGCGCCGGCGGTGCCTTGCGCCGCGCGCCGCTCGCTCTCGTACTCCCGGCGGAGCCGCGCGACGGTCGCGGCTGCCGGGTGCCGGGTGGTGACGCGGGCACAGGACCGGCCGCAGTACATGGCCATCTCCTCGATGCGTCCGGTGGTGCCTTCGCCCGGAGCCGCCGCGCTGTAGCGCGGTACCGGATACCTGCGGCCGTCCACTCGGGTGGTGGCGATGAAGACGGCCGGCGCGCGGTCCGGGGTGGTGGTGAGGCAGTTGCGCAGGACGCGGTGCGGGCGGTGCGGCCAGCCGATGTCGAAGAGGGAGGTGACGACGGTTTCGTCGGCCGCGGCCTCGACCACCCGTCGTTTGAACTCCGGATGCGCCGTGGATTCCGCTGCCGGTACGAACAGGGTGCCGGCCATGGCTCCGTCCGCGCCGCGCGCCACCGCGCCGGCGAGGTCCTTCCCGGTCGCGATCCCGCCCGCGACGGCCAGGACCGCGTGCGGGTGGCGCGCCCGGACGGCGGCCAGCAGGAGGTCCACCGGCCGCCGGCCGAGCAGGTGGCCGCCGGCCTCGGTGCCCTGGAGGACCAGGACGGCCGCGCCCCGGCCGAGGGCGCTGTCGGCGTCCGCGGGGGTGCCGACCTGGACCACCAGCGGGTGTCCGGCGGTGTGCACGGCCCGGGCGGCGTCGGCGTCGGGCAGCCCGAAGCTGGTGACGAAGCCGCCCGGGGGCAGTTCGGGCAGGGCCGCCCGGAGCTGGTCCAGGCAGCGCGCCGGGCCGGTGACCTCGGGGACCACGTTCACCCCGAACGGCCGGTCGGTGGCGACCGCCGCCTCCCGCACCAGCCGGGCTGCCCGGTCGGGCGGTTCCTTGTACAGGGCGAGGGTGCCGCCCGCTCCGGCTCGGGACACCGCGGCGCACAGAGCGGGGCCGGCGACGGCGCCCATCCCGGCCTGCAGCAGGGGGAGTTCGAGCCCGAGGAGGGCGGCGAGCCGGGTCACGAGCGCTCCCCCGCCCGCCGTACCGCGCGGTGCGCGGCGACCAGGTCCCCTTCGTAGAGGTCTCCCAGGGCGTGCACCCAGCGTTCCAGGCCGAAGGCCACGCAGCCGGTGAAGGCCGGGCGGCCGGCGTGGTGGATGGCGCGGCGCTCGCCGAAGAAGTTGCGGTGGTTGTTGGTGGAGGCGACGGCGGTGCCGTCGGTGTGCAGGTACTCGTCCTTGACGGGGGCGAGCAGTTGCATGACGGTGCGGGCGCCGTCCTTCTGGAAGAAGGGGTCGGTGGCGGGCTGCCGGTCCAGTGTGAGGCCGAGGGCCGCGCCGAAGGCGGTGATCCGCTCCTGGTGCCGGTCGAGGTGGGCGCGTACGGTTTCGGCCGCGCCGACGCACACGATCTCCCGCATGGTGAATCCCCAGAGCCTGCGCAGCCCGTCGTGGTGGTCCTCGTTGCGGAAGCACTGCGCGACGGTGGTGATCAGGACGGGGGTGTCCGCTCTGGTTCCGGTGAGGTGCAGGAAACAGCCGTAGCAGGCCGCGGAGGGCAGCAGGTGGGTGGCGTCGGCCAGATCGGGCGCGGGCAGTGCGGCGCCCGCGGGCCGGTCCGCGGCGAGGGCCTCCAGCCGGTCGGGGCGGATCCGGGTGACCGCGCTGCCCAGGTGCGGGAAGTTGCGGAAGTAGTCGAGGGTCCGCAGGTCCTCGGCCCGCAGCAGCGGTGGGTAGCTCCGCTGCCGGGCTCCGGCCTCTGTTCCCCACCGGGTGAACACCTCGTCCAGGGCGCCCCGCAGCAGTACGGCGGGTTCGTCGAGGGTGGCCAGTCCGTCCCGGACCGCCCAGGCGGTCCCGGTGGCCGTGGGGTCAGTGAGGGGCATCGAAGACCCCGATCCGGTGGAGGAAGTCGGTGGTCTTGTGCAGGACCTTGGCGTGGGCGGCCTGCCGGGCGGGGTGGGCGAGCAGCCGCCGGCGCAGCGCGAAGCCGTCCGGAAGGCCCGCGTCGCGGTAGACGGCCGGGTTGTAGAAGGACTCCATGCTGGTGGTGAGGTAGCGGCGGAGGTAGTGGCCCAGTTCGTGCCGGGCCTCCTCGTCGAGGCCGCTGTGGTGCAGGCGCTCCCACAGCAACTGCACCAGGCGGCGGCCGAAGGCGATGTGCCGGGACTCGTCCTGGTGGTGCAGGCGGTTGATGTGGCGGATGGTCGGGTGCAGTCGGCGGTCGGCGGCCAGGTGGACGTTGTAGTGGTCGACCACCTGCTCGAAGATCAGGATCCGGGCGAAGACGAGGAAGTTCTCGATGTTCGGATCGCGCGGGGGTTCGGGCAGCTTCACCGACTTGTCGGGGTAGATCTTGTCCGCGTACTTGAGGCAGAAGGTGGCGAAGAACCACATGTGGTCGTTCTCCTCACCGATGAAGTGGTGGAAGAACTCGGAGGGCAGCTCGAAGCCGGGCATGTGGATGCGCCGGGTGACCTCGATGAGCAGTTCGCGGATGCCGTGCACGTTGAGGCTGTAGAAGTTGACGCTCTCCCAGCGGCTCAGTGCCCGCAGCCGGGTGGGGCTCAGTTCGTCCATCAGCTCGGTGCCGTGGACGGAGAGGAGTTCGGGGGACATCCAGAGTCCGTCGGTGGGGATCGTGGACGGCCAGTCGAAGGTGGTGAAGGGGTTGTAGTAGTCCGCGGTGGCCTTGTCCGAGAGCCGGTCGAGCAGGGCCCTGAACTCGGTGTCGTCGTCGGTGGTGGCGCCGACCGCTGCGGCGGGCGGGGTGTCCAGGGGGCGCATGGGCGTCATTTCTTCCACCGGACGGCCGACAGCAGGGCCCGGTGGAGTTCGGGGGTGGCCGCGGCCACGCAGGACCGCTGGTTGGTGATGCTCAGGTCGGTCAGGACGGTGTCGCCGAGCGGCTGTCCGTATCCGTCGGTGATGACCGCCCCGGCGCGCTCGGCGAGGAAGACGGCCGCCGCGATGTCGTACGGGAACAGGTGCAGGACCCGGCCGTTGCCGACGCGTTCGAACTCGGGCAGCAGCGCCGGGTCGTCGCGCAGCAGCCGGTTCCCGATGTCCACGTAGGCGTCGAGCTGACCGGTGAGCAGACGGGAGATCGACCAGGTGGCGCTGTTGAAGACGAAGACCCCGCCGGTGTTGGCCGAGAGGTCGATGAGGTGGCCGTGGGCCTCGGTCATCAGGCGGGCCGGGTGGCCGTTGAACTCCAGCGACCAGAACATCCGCGTGAGGTCGGTGGTGCCGGTCAGGGCGGGGACGGGGTGGTCGTAGCCGTGCGCGGCGATGCCGGGCGTGGCGAGGTCCCCGTAGAGGTAGGCGCCCGTGCGCAGTTCCATCAGCAGCGCGTGCTCGACGTCGGCGATGCGCGGGCGCTGCGACATGCGGGCGACGGCGACCGAGACGGTGGCCGACTCCAGGCCGGCGACGGCGGGCCGGGTGCCGTCGATGGGGTCGACGACCAGCAGATGGGCGGGGTCCGTGCCGTGGTACTGGAGGCCGCGGTCCTCGGAGTAGACGGCGACGGGCATGTCGTGGCCGACGACGTACTTCCAGACGGCGGCTTCCGCGACCTCGTCGAGGCCGAACTGGGCGTCCCCGCCCGGGGAGTGGCCCCGGACCAGGCGGCTGCCGGCCTGGTTCTGGGCGGCCAGTACGGCCTCGCGGACGGCGTCGGCGAGGCCGGTCACGTACCGGCGCACGGCGGCGGGCCCGGGAGGGCGGCCGGGCTCGGTGTCGGGAGAGCGGCCCGGCTCGGTGCTGGGGTCCGTGTCGGGCTCGGTGCCGGGCTCGGTGCCGGGCTCGGTGCCGGTCATGCGGCGGCCTCGGCGGCGAAGAGGGCTTCGAGCCGGTCGCAGAGCAGGTCGGCCTCCGTGCGGGTGAGGATGAGCGGCGGGCGGATCTTGATCACGTTGCCCCGGCCGTAGCGGGAGGTGCGCAGGATCAGACCGTGGTCCATGCCGCGCCGGGCCAGCGCCTGGGCCCGTTCGCTGTGCGGGCGGCCCCGGTCGTCGCCGATCTCGATCCCGATCATCAGGCCGAGTCCCCGTACGTCCACGACGGCGGGGTGCCGGGCGGCCAGGGCGCGCAGCCGTTCCATGACGTGGGCGCCGACCTCCCGGACGTTCTCCAGGAAGCCCGGGCGGCCGATCACGTCGAGGGTGGTGGCCGCCGCGGCGGCGGCGAGTACGTTGCCGCCGTAGGTGAAGGAGTGGTGGTCGCTGCTGAGCCCGGCCATCCGCTCGTCCGCGACGATGGCGGCGATCTGGGCACCGGAGCCGCCGAGGCCCTTGGCGGTGGTCAGGATGTCGGGCCGGACCCCGTAGTGCTCCGCGGCGAACATCCGGCCGACGCGGCCTATGCCGGTCTGGATCTCGTCGAAGACGAGGACGATGCCCCGTTCGTCGCAGAGGGCGCGCAGGGCGGGCAGGTAGCCGTCGGGGGGCACGATGTTGCCGCCGCTGCCGGAGACCGGTTCGACGACGACGCACGCGACGCTGCCGGAACTGGCGTGGTCGAGGAAGTCGTTGATGCGTTCGACGCAGAGCATGCCGCAGCTGTCGGGGCCGGCCTGGCGGTAGAAGCAGCGCAGGCAGTAGGGGTCGGGGACCTGGAGCACGCCGGGCATCAGGTGCGGGAAGGGAGCTTTGCGGAAGGACTCGCCCGACATGGTGGTCGTCATCATGGTCTGGCCGTGGTGACTGCGGAACAGGGTGATGACGTCGCGGCGGCCGGTGGCCACCTGCGCCATCTTGACCGCACCCTCGTTGGCGGTGGAACCGCCCGACACCTTGAGGTGCACTTTCGTCAGGTTCGGCGGGGTGACCTCGACCAGCCGCCGGACCAGCTCGTTGACGGGGGCGGTCTGGAAGGTCGAGGTGGTGTGCACCAGCCGCTCGGCCTGGTCGCGCATGGCCTTGACGACTTCGGGGTGGCCATAGCCGAGGCTCAGGTTGAAGGTGCCGGACGCGCAGTCGAGGTACTCGTTGCCGTCGGTGTCGTAGAGGTGGACGCCCTCCCCGTGGTCCATCTCGTACGCGCTGACCGGGTAGTAGATGTGGTTCTGTGCGTAGCTCAGGGCATCGCCGCGGACGTCGCGGGCGTCGCGCTGGGCGCGCATCAGGTCGGCCATGTGACTCCTGTCGACTTCCGTCCCGCGGATGTTGCGGACGGCGGATATCGATGTCTCCGGATTTCGGAATCTAAGATTCCGTCAGGGAATGCGGGGCGGGAGTCACAGGTCCAGGATGAAGGTGAACGCGGCGTCCCAGCCCTCGGGGGTCTCACGTACGTCCATCAGGCATTCCGGCCGAAAGTATTTGTCGAGGTGATTTCGACGCTCGCCCGGAAAATACAGCATCGTGGTCAGCACGGCTCCGCCGGGCGGTTGTACCTTCACGTGCACGTGACGTGTCCGCCCGGGATACACGGCGGGCAACACCGTCTCCAGCCGCCACTGCCCCTCGGCGTCCGCGAACTGGTGACCACGCAGCCGAAAACCGTCGTCGTCGTAGACTCCGGCATCCCCGACCTGCCAGAAGTCGAGCAGAGTGCCTCCGATCGGCTTGCCCTCGGGGGTGCGCACGGCTCCGTGCAGCAGCATCGGGACGCCCCCTTCCACATCGCCTCGGAAACTGGTCCTGAAAGGAGTGTCGGGCTTGTAGTACGGACCTTCGCGCAGGGCCGGCGTCGGCGGTGTCCCGTTGCAGCGAACGGTCGGCGTGAGCGCGTTCAGGACGTTCTCCGGACTTTCGTTCACCACTGCGGAATTCTCCCTTGCTCAAGGATCTTTCGCTTCGGTCCAGGCAGACTAACCCGCCTTCTCGGCACTGAGAAGACGGTCAGGCGTCACCTACTCGCCATTTAATCGGCGAATAATGTCGGGTTTCCGTGATCCGCTCGAACAGAAGTCGCCTCCTGGGAATGCGGCGGCGCACGGGACGGATGGGAAAAGGAGTGACGGGGTGATGCGCTTCCGTCGACCGCGGTCGGCGCCGGCTGTCGTCGGCTCCGGTTGCCGTCGGCACCTGCCGGGCTCAGCACCCGCCGGCGGCCGCCCGGTGCAGTACGGTGCGGGCGCGGGCGAAGTAGGCCGGGTCGGGCGGTGCCGTGAGGATGTCCGCGAGCGCGAAGAGGTCCAGCGTCCGGCTGAGCCGCAGCCAGTCCCCGGGCAGTCGCCCGCTCCCGCCCCGGAAGCCCTTGACGAAGCCGGCGGTGAAGGCGGGCGGGTACTCGTGGGCGAAGCGCAGCATGTTCCCGACGTCGAAGAGCGGGGAGCCGCTGAAGGCGAGCTCCCAGTCGAGCACGGCGGCCACCGCCCAGTCCCCGGCCCGCCGCTCCACCAGGAGGTTCTTCGGGTTGAAGTCGCAGTGCACCAGGCTGCGTTCACCTGCCACGGCGGCGAGCGCCGGGGGCCCGCTGCGCGCCAGGGCGGACAGTACGGCCGCATCCGTCCCGCTCAGCGGACCGTCCGCGGGCGCGGTGGACAGACAGCGGTCGACGAACCCGGGCAGGTCCCCCAGCGGGGCCCCGCCGTTCGGGGCCGGGACCAGGGAGGAGTCATCGAAGACTCCCGGTCGCGGCAGCCTGACCCGGCCGATCCTCGCCAGCACCGCGCCGACGGCCCGGCCCAGGTCGCGGGCCTCCCCGCTCGCCGGGCCGTCCGCGAGTACCTGGCTGAGCGGGGTCCCGTGGACGAACCGGTAGAGCAGGGTGGGGCGGCCGGTGGCCCGGCCGTACGGATCGGCCGCGACCACCGTGGTCACCGGTACGGTACGGGCCGCCGCCCGGCCGAGTACCGCGAGCTCCACGGCACAGGTGTTGCGCGGGACCCGGCTGCCGCTGGGCCGGTAGCGGCGCAGTACGTAGCGCTCCGCGGCCGGTGCGCCGGGGGGCTGGGCGGTGAGCAGGGTCATGTCGTTGGTGAACCCGCCGGGCAACGGGTCCACCCCGTGCACGAGTGCCCCGGGCAGGGCGTGCCCGGTCAGCCAGGCGTGGGTGGCGGGGTCCAGGAGGCCCACCGGATCGGGGTGCGTCACACCGACCGGCCTGCCCGGCCCGGGGCCGTCCTCATGCGTCCGTTCCCCCCGATGGCCCAGCACCGGGGTGAGGTGGCCCCTGCACTGTGGCGGCGGCTTCCGCCGCCCCTGCTGCCTCTGCCGCCTCTGCCGCTTCTGCTGCCAGGACCAGGCCGCCCGCCGGCCCGGCGAGCCGGCCGAGCCGCGCCGGGACCACGAAGTCCCCGGCCGCGTGCTCGGGCAGCCCGGGGTATCCGCCCAGTGCCGTGGTCAGCTCGGAGCGCAGCAGCGGGAACAGCCCGGGGAGTTCCGCGACGCCGCCGCCGATCACGATCCGCTGGGGCGCGGTCGTGTACACGATGTTGCGCAGTCCCGCGGCCAGATAGGCCGCCTCCAGCCGCAGTGCCTCACGCAGGGCGCCGCCGGTCAGCTCCTCGGCCGGTGTCCCCCAACGGGCGCCCATCGCCTCGCCGCCCGCGAGCCCCTCCCAGCAGTCGCCGTGGAAGGGGCAGGAGCCGGGGAAGGCGTCGCCCGCGATCCGGGGCACGGCCAGGTGGCCCATCTCGGTGTGGACCAGCCCGCTGACCACCTTGCCGCCGATCACCGCGCCGGCGCCGATGCCGGTGCCGACGGTGAGGTAGACGTAGGTGTCCAGGCCGCGCGCCGCACCCCAGCGGCCCTCGCCGAGGGCCGCGCCGTTGACGTCGGTGTCGATGCCCACCGGCACACCGAGCGCGGCGGCGACCGGACCCGCGACGTCCACTCCGGACCAGCCGGGTTTGGGGGTGGCCGCGAGGTGGCCGAACCTCGCGTGGCCCGGGCGCAGTTCGAGGGGCCCGAAGGAGGCGATGCCGACCGCGTCCAGGGGTCCGGTCTCGGCGGCGGTCTCCTGGAAGAAGGTGATGGCCCGTTTCAGGGTGGGGCCCGGTTCTCCGGTCGGGAAGCGGATCTCGGCCTCGATCCGGTCCGGGGCCGAGCCGACCAGGCAGACGAACTTGGTCCCGCCGGACTCGATGGACCCGAGCCGCGGCGCGCTCACGCGCCCACCGGCCAGCCGTCGGCGCCGACCGGGCCCGAGTGCGAGCGGATGACGACCTTGAGCGCGTCGTAGCGGGGCGCCCCTGCGGTGCCGCCGTCCGCGGCGTCGCCGTGGGTGGGCCCGCCGAGCGCCGCGAAGGCCTCCTCGTACCGTTCGAGCGGGAACTCGTGCGTCACCAGCCGCTCCAGGACCGGTTCGGAGCCGGGGCCCTGTGGGCCGGCCAGTTCGGCGGCCAGGTCCACGGCGACCGGGAAGACGTCGGCACGGTAGTCCCCGGCGCCGATCAGCCGGATGCCGCGGTTGGTGAGCCGGAGCGGGCGCAGCGGCACGGTGTAGGTGTCGTCGAAGCCCATCACCACCACCCGGCCCCCGTCGTCGATCAGGCGCAGCGCCGCCTCCAGGCCGGTGCCCGTGGTGTCGAAGACGACGGAGGGACGCTCACCGCCCGAGGCCTTCACCACGGCTTCGGCCGCGTCCCTTCCGGCAACGTCCACCACGTGCGCGAACTGCTCGCGGGCCCGCTCCAGCCGGTAGCCGTCCGGTTCCGCGACCGTGACACGGCGCGCCCGGCGGGCGGCGACCAGTGCGGTCAGTATCCCGATCGGGCCCGCGCCGAGCACCACCACGGTGTCGTCGAAGGTGAGGGAAGCGGCGCGGACGTTGCTCAGGACGCACGCGAGCGGCTCGATCAGGACCGCGCCCCGGAAGGACAGCCCGGCGGGAACCCGCTCTACGAATCGTTCCGGCAGGGTCACGGCCTCCGCATAGGTACCGTCACGGTCGACGCCGACCTCGGTGCCGGCCTTGTGGCGGCAGAAGTTGGTCGCGCCCCGGCGGCACGGAACACACCAGCCGCAGTACAGGGTGGGGTTGACCACCACGCGCTCCCCCACCACGACCGAGCGCACCTGCGGCCCGGCCTCCCGCACCACACCCACCGACTCGTGCCCGAGCACCACCCCCGGCCGGGCCGGGAAACGCCCCAGCAGGATCTTGCGGTCCGTTCCGCACACCCCCGTACCGACGACCTCCACGACGACGTCATCACCGTTCACGAGCCGCGCGGTGGGCCGCTCCTGCAGTTCGGCGGAGCCTGGACCCTGATAGACGAGAGCGCGCACGAGACCTCCCCATCGGTGTTCGGAGGGCGACGCTAGCCCAGCCGGACCCGACCGGATACAACGCCTCTGAGCCACTCCGCGGCGGCGTCCGGCCGGGCCCGGAGCCCGCGCCCTCGGGGCCGACCGCAAAGACCGCTGGTCAGAAGTGGCCACGGCCCGGGGCTCGGACGACACCGAGCCCCGGGCACAACATGTCCGGATCCGGGAGACCGGGCGGAGGCCCGATCCGGCTCGGGTCCCCGGCCGCGAGCGGCTTGACGCCCCCGTCGACGTTGCCGTCGTCACTCACCGCGCTGCTCATGCTGCCCGTTCCCCGGGGCCTGTCCGGCGGATCGTCGTTCAGAGGAAGAGGTCCCGGGCTCGGCGGGCCACCTCGTCCGGCGCGAGGTCCTCCAGGTGCGTGAGGAAGACCCACACATGGCCGTAGGGGTCCTTCACGATGGCCGTACGATCACCGTGGAACTGGTCGGCCGGTGGCTGAAGGAGCTCGGCGCCGGCCTCGGTGGCCCGCTCCGCCAGCGCGTCGACGTCATCCACGAAGACGTGCAGGCCCACGGAGGTGCCGCCGAGAGCCGTCGGTGCGCCGAAGTGCGGTCCCTCGGGGTCGCCCAGCATGATGGTGGAGCCTTGGATCCCGACCTCGGCGTGCACGATGCGTCCGTCCGGGCCGTCGAGGCGGAACAGCTCGTCGGCACCGAATGCGCGGGTGTAGAAGTCGATCGCGTTCTTCGCGCCATCGACCATGATGTGGGCGACGACAGCGTTGCGGTAGGCCTCGGGAACAGTGGTCGCGGTCATGGGAACTGCCTCCTTGGGGGGTTGTTACCGATGACCAAGAACGTAGAAACCCAAGCGCACTTGAGGTCAAGCGGGGCGCCGGGCGACTTCAACCGGGCGCAGCTCACGGGTGCTTCGTGGAGATCCGGCCTTGCGGCCGGATGGGCGGCGGCCCGTGGCGGTTCAGCGGGTGGGAGTCTCCCGCACCGGGTGCTTGCTGAGGATCGAGACGCGGTTGAAGGCGTTGATCGTGATCGCCGCCCAGACCACGGCGGAGAGCTGGTCGTCGTCCAGCACTCCCCGCGCCTGCGCGTAGGCCCGCTCCTGGGCGAGGGCGTCGGCGGGGTGGGTGGTGGCCTCGGCCAGGGCGAGGGCCGCGCGTTCGCGGGCGGTGAAGAGCTCGGTGTCCCGCCAGGCGGCGAGCACGCCGAGGCGCCGGGTGGTCTCCCCGGCGCGCAGGGCGGCCCGGGTGTGGACGTCGAGACAGAAGGCGCAGCCGTTGAGCTGGGAGACCCGGAGGTTGACCAGTTCGACGAGGATCCGGTCCAGGCCGGCCTCGGCGGCCGCCGCGCGGACGGCGTCGGCGGTCTTGACCAGTGCCTGGTACGCGGCGGGGCTCTGCTTGTCGAGGTAGATCCGGCCGTCGGTCCGGGGATCCGCCGTGGTCTGTGCCGTCTCGCTCACCCTGTGCTCCTTTGCCTGTTGTCGTGGGTTGCCTTCGGGACTATGATCACCCAAGATTGTTGAAAGCGAAACTACTTTGTCGGAGAGGGGCCTTGATATGGATCACACGGAGGTCGGGATCGAGGTCGAGGTCGAGGTCCTCACCGCCCGGGACGTCCCGCTCGGCGGACCGCGGGCGATGACCGTACGGCGCACCCTGCCGCAGCGGTCCCGGACCCTGATCGGGGCCTGGTGCTTCGCCGACCACTACGGCCCCGACCGGGTCGCCGACTCCGGCGGCATGGACGTCGCACCCCACCCCCACACCGGGCTCCAGACCGTCAGCTGGCTCTTCAGTGGGGAGATCGAGCACCGGGACAGCCTGGGCACCCACGCCTTCGTACGGCCCGGCGAGATCAACCTCATGACCGGCGGCCACGGCATCAGCCACACCGAGGTCTCCACCCCCGCCACCACCGTCCTGCACGGCGTCCAGCTCTGGGTGGCCCTCCCCGACGAACACCGCCACGCCCCCCGCGAGTTCCAGCACCACGCACCCGTACCGCTGCGCATCGACGGCGCACAGCTGCGGGTCTTCCTGGGCACCCTCGCCGACGACACCTCCCCCGTCCACACCTTCACCCCGCTCCTCGGCGCCGAGGTCCTGATCGACGCCGGCGCCACCGTCACCCTCGACGTCGACCCCGGCTTCGAGCACGGCCTCCTCGTCGACGAGGGCGACGTCCGCCTCGACGGAACCCCCCTGCGCCCCGCGGAACTCGGCTACACCGCCCCCGGCCGCACCACCCTCACCCTCACCAACGACTCCGACCACCCGGCCCGCACCATCCTCCTCGGCGGCCCGCCCTTCGAAGAGGACATCGTCATGTGGTGGAACTTCATCGGCCGCAGCCACCAAGACATCGCCCTGGCACGGGAGGAATGGGAGAACGCCTCCGACCGCTTCGGCACCGTCGACGGCTACCCCGGCGAGCGACTCCCCGCCCCCGCCCTGCCCAACGCCGTCATCACACCCCGCAAGAACCCCACCCGTCCCTGACACCCCGCACCCCAAGGACCTCAGCCATGAACGAGCAGACCGCCACCACCGCCCCCGTCGTCCGCCGCGTCGACACCCGCCACCGCTACGAGATCCTCGTCGACGGCGAGCGCGCGGGCCTGACCGCCTACCGCGACCGCGACGGCCAGCGGGTCTTCTTCCACACCGAGATCGACGACGCCCACGCCGGCCAGGGACTCGCCGCCATCCTCGTCGAACAGGCCCTCACCGACGTCCGCATCTCCGGGAAGCGGATCGTGCCCGTCTGCCCCTACGTCGCCAAGTACCTCACCAAGCACACCGAGTTCGCCGACATCACCGACCCCGTCACCCCCGAGGTCCTCACCTGGCTCGACGCCCAGCTGGGCCGCTGAGCCCCCGCCGGAACAACGCGTAGAGTGTGACCGGGCGCGGCACGATCACAAGGAGTACAGGTGACCGCGGTCAGCCTCGAGCGCTCTACCGTCCCCGCCGACACCGGCGAGGTGACCCTTCTGATAGCCCGCCGGGTCGATCCCGGCCATGAAGCCGACTTCGAGCGGTGGGCGAAGGGCATCCTGGAAACCGCGGCGACGTTCCCCGGCCACCTCGGATACGGGCTCTTCCGCTCCTCCGGCGGCGACGCCCCCTGGTTCCTCGTCCACCGCTTCCGCGACGCCGAGGCCTGCCGCGCCTGGCAGGAATCCCCCGAGCGGGCGGCCTGGTTCGCCGACTGCCAGGGCCACCACCACACCGAAATCGCCCGGCGCCACCTGACCGGCATGGAGACCTGGTTCGCCAAACCCGGCTCGACCCGGCCGGCCCCGCCCCGCTGGAAGATGGCGATCAGCGCGACCCTGGCGATCTACCCGATCTCCGTACTCGGCGGCTACTTCCTCGTGCCGCACCTCACCACACTCCCCCTCCTCCTCAACAGCCTCATCACCGCCGCCGTCTTCAACATCCTGATGACCTACGTGGCGATGCCCGCCGTGAGCAGACTGCTGCGCGGCTGGCTCACGCCGTAACGGGCCGGAACGGGCCCCGGCGGGCGTCTCGAACGGCCCGGCGGTGGAGCGCCCGCGGCGGGTGCGGGACCGTGTCGGCCAGGGTCCCGTACCTGCGCGGGGGGGGGGGGGGGGGGAGATAGCGCGCGGATCTG
>NZ_JBEXKC010000016.1:115361-129513 GCF_040609475.1 Streptomyces sp. NPDC004667
GCCGCCCGCCCCGGGGGCCCGCCGCGGGCGCGCCCGCGCGGCCCCGCCCCCCCCCCCCCCCCCCCCCCCGGGGGGGGGGGGGGGGGGGGAGCTATCGCGCGCGCCGCAGCCGGCACCACATCGGCAGGCCGAACCAGAGCCAGACCACACCGCTGAGGATCACGAACGCCAGGACCGCGGACCTGCCGATGCCCAGCACCATGGTCACCACGAGGAGCAGGGAGCTGCTCATGGCCAGCATGAGCAGGACCAAACCGGCCAGTGCCAGCCGGTTGGAGACCCGCAGCAGCTGGGTGCGCATGCCGCAGCGGAAGACGACGCGGTGGAACGGGGCCGGGGCGGTGAGGAAGGCTGCGGCCCCGAAGGCCACGAGGAGGGTCACGACGTACTGCCCGGCCTGTAACCCGGTCAGTGCGGCGAACCGCGGGCTGAAGGCGAAGGTCATCAGGAACCCCAGCAGGATCTGCACTCCGGTCTGAGCGACGCGGACCTCTTGCAGCAGCTCGGCGTACGCCTTGTCCTGATCCAGCTCCGCCGGCACGTCGGCACGTTCCGGATCCTCCTCCGGTGCGGCGTGAGGGTGCGGGTCCACGAGCGATCGCAGTACGGGCCTCTTGACGGTCACGGCCATGACGGTGCCCCTTCCGGTGTGAACGTGGGGGTGCGAGGAGCGTGCGGGTCACTCAGGGGAGCCTCACCTCGTCGCCGAACCCTTGGTGAAGTCCCGGTGAACGGAGGAACGGCGGGGCCCTGGGCACGGTTCATACCGCACCGTGCGACGGGCGGCACTTCGTCACCTCCGCGACCGGGAAGTGGCCCGGGCGGCCCAGGGTGGCAGCTGGGACCGGGGACCCGCCGACGGCCTCCCGAGGCAGCGGACGGACTGCGCCGGCCGGGTGGCCGAGTACGAGCAGCAGCCCGGCACCGCCGCCGAACGTGAGCGAGCCGCGCTCCTGCTGCGCGCGGGCGAGCGGCAGCGCCACCCCGCTTCGCACCCCCGTTCACTGTGGATTTCGCCCGGGCCGACCGTGGCCGCCTCGATGAGCGGCTGCTCCTCGATCCTGCGGCGGGGCGTGATGCGCCATCCGCTCGACGCCGGGATCGACGCGGCGCCGCCGATCGACCCGGACCTGCCGGCCGGCGCCGCCCTTGCCGCACTGACGGAGGCGGTGGCCGGCTTCCTGGAGCACCGCGGAGCGCATCCGCCCCACCCGGCGTACGGTCCGTGCGCGCGGGGCGAGTACGCCGCGCTGCACGCGATGCACCTCGTCGATCACCTGCCGGGCCTGGCGGGCCTGCCCGGCCTGCGGTGACCTCCTCCGTCGTACGGCGGTCAGCGGCGCTGGAAGGCCATGTCACGGGCGGCGTCGAGGGCCGTGGCGACGGCGCCCATGAGGACCGCGTCGTCCGCCAGCGCCCCGGCGGCGATCGTGGGCCGCAGCGGCGTGAGCGCGCGCAGGGAGCGGCGCATGACGGGCAGGAGGAGATCGGCGCTCCGGCCGACGCCTCCACCGAGGACGACGAGGTCGGGATCGAGGACCGCGGCGGCCGCGGCCACGATCCGGGCGAGGTGCTCCCCCTCGGTCTCCACCGCCTTCAGCGCGGCGGGGACCCTGGCGCGGGCGGCGTCGAAGACGTCCGAGGCGGTGAGGGGACCGGTCATCCCGTACTCGCGGGCCGTGGCGACCACGGCGTCCGCGCACACCGCCGCCTCCGCGTCGGGCCGCCCCGCGCGGCCGGGCCACGGGAGGAAGCCGATCTCCCCCGCCCCGCCGCGGGCTCCGGTGAAGAGCCGGCCCTCGCTGACGACTCCCATACCGAGGCCGGTGCCGACCATCAGGTAGAGGAACAGCCTGCTGGACGCGCCGGCCCCGAACGCGTATTCGCCGAGGGCGGCGAGGTTGGCGTCGTTGTGCAGGGTGATGGGCATGCCGAGGCCGTCGCCGATCCGGTCGGCGAGGCCGGGGCGCCCCCATCCCGGCAGGTTCCGGGCGTAGCGGACCCGCCGCGACTCCTCGTCGAAGACGCCGGGGGTACCGACCACGGCGTGGGTGACCTTGGCCGGGTCGGCTCCCGACTGCTCGACCAGGGCGCGGGCCGCCCCGACGACGAGGTCGGCCAGGACTCCGGAGGTACGGGCGGTGTTGCGCACGGAGGAACGGGCCACCACGGTGGCGTCCAGGTCCGCGAGTGCGACCCGAACCCAGCCGCGGCCGATGTCGATGCCGAGCGCGTACCCGGCGGCCGGATCGGGGGCGTAGAGCACGGCGGAGCGGCCGCGTTCGGGCGCGTGCGTGCCGACCTCGTGCACCAGCCCCGCCTGTTCCAGGGCGGCGAGGGCACTGGACACGGTCGGCTTGGACAGGCCGCTGTCCCGGGCGAGCTGCGCCCGGGAGGCCGGCCCGCCGGCACGCAGACGCTCCAGCAACAGCCGCTCGTTGGCGCTGCGCTGACGCTGCGGATTCCAGGGCTGCCCGGCGCCCCCGTCACTGCCCATCACCACATCATTCTCGCATCACCGCTGGTGGGTCGGTGTTTCGCGGTGGACCTGCCGGAATTCGGACTCCGGCCGCCAACCCAGCACGGCGCCCCCGCACGGTGGGTGCAACACACTGCCGCGACCCGCCGCATTCGCACCTGCCTGCCCGCACACTCTTGACGCACATAAGTAAAGGTTCCTAACTTGAGCGCCCGAGAGTCCGCACGGCGCCCCCCGCAGGCCCTGCGGCACTCCGTCCCGCCCTCCGAACCACCCGCTCAGGGAGCCCCCCATGTCCGGATCCCCGCCCGCGAACGGCGGCTTCACCCGCCGGATCGGCCTGTTCCAGGCGACCGCCATCAACATGAGCCAGATGTGCGGAATCGGACCCTTCGTCACCATCCCGCTGATGGTCGCCGCGTTCGGCGGACCCCAGGCGGTCGTCGGCTTCCTCGCGGGCGCGGTCCTCGCCCTCGCCGACGGTCTCGTCTGGGCCGAACTCGCCGCGTCCCTGCCCGGCTCCGGCGGCAGCTACGTCTATCTCCGCCAGGCCTTCCAGTACCGCACGGGCCGGCTCGTGCCGTTCCTGTTCGTGTGGACGGCCATGCTCTTCATTCCGCTGATCATGTCGACCGGGGTCGTCGGCTTCGTCCAGTACCTCGGCTACCTCGCCCCAGGCCTGGGACAGAGCGCCGGGGACCTGGTCGGGCTCGGTGTCATCGCGCTCGCCGTCCTGCTGCTGTGGCGGGGCGTCTCCCACATCGCACGCATCACCACCGTCATGTGGGTGGTGATGATCGCCGCGGTGGCACTCGTCATCGTCGCGGCCGTCACCCACTTCAGCCCGGGGCGCGCCTTCGACTACCCGGCGGGCGCCTTCGACCTCACGTCCACGGCGTTCTGGGCCGGCTTCGCCGCCGGGCTGACCATCGGCATCTACGACTACCTCGGCTACAACACCACCGCCTACATGGGCGCCGAGATCAAGGACCCCGGCCGCACCCTGCCGCGCGCCACGGTCTGGTCCATCCTCGGCATCATGGCCATCTACCTGCTCCTCCAGGTCGGTGCCCTCGGGGTCATCGACTGGCAGCGGATGCTCGACCCGAAGGACGTGGCCGCCACCTCGGTCGCCTCCGCCGTACTGGAGGAGACCTGGGGCCCGGCCGCGGCCGAGGTGGTCACCGTACTCATCCTGGTCACCGCCTTCGCCTCCGTCTTCACCGGGCTGCTCGGCGGCTCCCGGGTGCCCTTCGACGCCGCCCGCGACCGGGTGTTCTTCCGCGCGTACGCGAAGATGCACCCCCGGCACCGGTTCCCCGTACTGGGGCTCGCCACCATGGGCGTCATCACGGCCGTGGGCTTCCTGATCGGCCGGCACACCGACCTGGTCACCCTGATCCAGCTGCTGACCACGGTGATGGTGCTGGTCCAGGCGCTCGCGCAGATCGCCGCCCTGACCGTGCTGCGCAGGCGGCAGCCCGCGCTGCCGCGCCCGTACCGGATGTGGCTCTACCCCCTCCCTTCCGTCGTCGCGCTCGTGGGCTGGCTGGTGATCTACGGGTACGCGGACCGCAACGCGCCGGGCCGCCACCCGATCGAGTGGTCCCTGGCCTGGCTCGCCCTGGGGTGCGCCGCGTTCGTCGTGTGGGCCCGGTTCGAGAAGGTCTGGCCGTTCGGCTCCCGCGAGGTCCGCGAGGAGTACCTGGAAGCCGCCCGGCCCCGGGAGGCCGATCCCGTGGACGCCGCCGACAGCTGAGGCACCCGGGGATGCACCCTGCGGAGCCGGACCGCCGGGCGCCTCGTCCTGCGCGTCCCCGCGAGGAGGTAGTTGATGGACAGTCGTCCATGTATTCTGGACACCTGTCCATGACACTCACAGAAGGACTGCGCCCATGGAGACGACCGCGACCGTACTGGTGGCACTGGTGGCCGCACTGCACGTGTATTTCCTGGTGCTGGAGATGTTCCTGTGGGAGCGCGCCCCGGGTCGCGAACTCTCCGGGTTCGACGCGGAGCTGGCCCGTGCCACCGCGCCGCTCGCCGCGAACCAGGGCCTCTACAACGGCTTCCTGGCCGCCGGACTGCTCTGGGGCCTCTTCGCCTCCGACCCGACCGGGTTCCAGTTCCGGGTGTTCTTCCTCGGCTGCGTGCTGGTCGCCGGGGTGTACGGGGGCCTCACCGCGAACCGGCGCATCCTGCTCGCCCAGGCGCTGCCCGGGGCGCTGGCGCTCGGGGCCGTCCTGCTGGCAGGGTGAGCGGCATGCCGGAAGACCCCCGTACGGAACGGACCCGGGCCAAGCTGCGCACGGCCCTGCTGGAGGAGTGCGCGAGCCGCCCGCTGGAGGCGGTCAGCGTCGCGGCCCTGGTCCGCCGGGCCGGGGTCGGCCGGGCCACGTTCTACCTCCACTACGCCGACCTGGAGGCGCTGTCCGTCGACGCCTGCGCCGAGATCGTCCGTGAGGCCGTGGACGCCCTGCACGCCTGGCGCGGCATCCCCGACCCCGCCGCCCCACCCCCGGCCCTGACCGCCTTCTTCGACGCGCTCCCCCGACACGGCGGCCTCTACCGGGAGTTGCTGCGCCCGGGCGGCGGCGGACCGCTGGGGCTCGTCCTCCACCAGGACCTGCGCGCCCGGAGCCGGGCCGAGCGCGCCCTGGCCGGCGCCCCGGAGCCCGACCTGATCGCTTCCGCCGTGGCCGCGACCTTCGCCGGCATCCTCGCCGACTGGCTGCACGGCCTCATCGAGGCCACCCCGGCCGAGATCGCCGGACGGGTCTGGCGCCTGCTGATCACCCTCCACCGGGCTCCGGGCCCCGACTGGGACTGACCCGCCCCCGACCGCCCCCGCGCCGTACCGGACCTACGGGGAGATCACCGCCGGGAACGGGAACCGGCGGAGGGGACGAGCCCGGACACCCTGCGGGCGAGGCGCCGCCAGCGGGAGGGCCCGCCGCCGGGCCGGGGCGGGTCGAACGCCTCCGGGTCGGGACCGAGCCGGCGGCCCGATTCGAGCCCGCCCAGCGCGGCCAGGTCGGCCGCGTCCAGCTCGAAGCCGAAGACATCGAGGTTCTCGCGGATGCGGGCCGGCGTGACCGACTTCGGGATGGCGATGACACCCTGGTGGAGGTGCCAGCGCAGCACGACCTGGGCGGCGCTGCGGCCGTGCCCGTCGGCGACGGCGAGCACGGCGGGCTCCGCCAGCAGGTCCTTGCCCTGGCCCAGTGGGGACCAGGCCTCGGTCGCGATGCCGTAGGCGGCGTGCGCGTCGCGCAGTTCGCGCTGCGGGAAGTACGGGTGCAGTTCGACCTGGTTGACGGCCGGAACCAGCGGGCTCTCGTCGTGCAGCCGTGCCAGCTGGGCGGGGCCGAAGTTCGAGACGCCGACGGCCTTGGCCCGGCCACTCTCGGAGATCTCCTCGAAGGTCCGCCAGATGGCCGGGTACTCCTCGCGCATCGGGCGCGGCCAGTGGATCAGGTAGAGGTCCACGTGGTCGAGGCCCAGCCTGTCGAGGGAGCCGTCGAACGCCCGCAGCACGTTGCCCCGGCTCCATGTCGCGTCGCGGTCGTTCCACAGCTTGGTGGTGACGAAGAGTTCCCGGCGCGGCACCCCCGAGGAGGCGATCGCCCGGCCCGCGCCCTTCTCGTTCGCGTAGACGGCGGCCGTGTCAATGCTGCGGTACCCCGCCTCCAGGGCGGTCGCGACGGCCGCTTCGGCCTCGCGGTCCGGAACGCGCCACAGCCCGAAGCCCAGTTGGGGCATTCGGGTGCCGTTGTTGAGGGTGACGAGGGGGACCTGATGCACGTGCCCGCCTTCCTCTGATCTGTACGTCCTGTGCGACTTGTACGTCCTGCGCGACCGGCACCGTTCGCGGCGCTCCCGCGGCACCGAGCGAACCGGATAGGCCATCCGCATCCATGGTACGGTCAATCGAAACGGATAGATCATCCGGATAGATATCGGAGGTGGACGCCTCATGAAGAGGACAGCCGTGGTCACCGCAGGAACGGGCGGCATCGGCCTGGAGACGGCCCTGGGGCTGGCCGCCGCCGGGTTCTCGGTCACGGTGGTCGGACGCGATCCCGACCGCGGCGCCCGGGCGGTCGACCGGATCAACGCGACGGACCCCGCCCACCCCGCCCGGTTCCTGCCCGCCGACCTCGCCTCGCTCGACGACGTCCGCACCCTCGCCGGCCGGATCGCCTCCGAGCGCGCCGCCTCGGGCGAACCGCTCGGCGTGCTGGTCAACAACGTCGGGGCGATGTTTCCGGAGCGGCGGGACCTGGGCGGTGTCGAGGCCTCCTTCGTCGTCAACCACCTCTCGCCGTACCTGCTGACCGAACTCCTGCTGCCCACGCTGACCGCCGGTGCGCCGAGCAGGATCGTGAACGTGACCTCGGGCGCGGTCGGGGTCGCGAAGCGGGTGTTCGACGCCGTCGAGCCGCCCGGCGGCTACTACGGCTTCCACTGGTACGGCCGCGCCAAGCTCGCCAACCTCACCTACACGCTCGACCTGGCCGCGCGACTGCACGGCACGGGCGTGTCGGTCTTCGCCGCGGACCCCGGGGGCGCCGCGACCGACATGACCGACGGCACCCTGACCGACCCGAAGATCGTCTCGCCCGCCCTGCGAGTGCTGTGGCCGCTCGTGCGCCGCAAGCTCGCCCGTTCCACTTCGGGTCCGGCGGCGGTGGCGGCGAGGCCTTCGATCACCGCGGCCACCGACGAGACCCTGGCGGGCCGGACCGGCGTCGTCATCGGCGCCGGAGCCCGCCCGGTGGCCCCGTTCCGCCCTGCGGCCGACCCCCGCGCGGCCGAGGCCGTACGCCGCCTCAGCGAACGGCACGCGCCCCTCACCGCGCCCTGACCCGTCCTGCCGACGGGCTGCGTACGAGCTGCGTATGGACTGCGTACGGGCTGCGCAACCATCCGGATGAGCCATCCGGATAGCATGTGCCCATGACGACGCCACTGCGCCGGGACGCGGCCCGCAACTGGGAGCGGATCGTCGCCGTCGCCCGCGCCCTGGTCGAAGAAGGGACGCCGCTGCAGCTCAACGATGTCGCCCGCCGCTCAGGACTGGGGGTCGGCACCGTCTACCGGCACTTCGCCACTCCCGAAGCGCTCCTGGAGACCGTCGCGGCCCCCGGCCTGGAGGCCCTGATCGTCCACGGCGAGCGGGCGCTGGCCGAAGCCGACGCCTGGCGCGCGCTGGAGGGCTTCCTGACCCGCACCGTCGAAGCGCAGGTCACCGACGCCTCCCTGGCCCCCGTCACAGCGGCGCCGGCGCACGCCCTGCCACGCACCACGGAACTCACGCGCTCCCTGTGGTCGACCGGCACTGCGCTCCTCGACCGGGCCGGCACCGCAGGGGCGGTCCGCCCCGACCTGGCCCCCACCGACCTGGTCCCGCTCATGTGCGGTATCGCCCACGCCGTACAGGTCCGCGGCGACGCCACCCCCGCCGACCGGATCGACACCGCCCACCGCTACCTCACCGCACTGCTCGAAGGCCTGCGCTCCGCACCGCCGACCGCGTAGGCGAGCAAGACCCCGAACCCTCGGCGGGAGGCGTAGCGGACACCCCCGACCTGCTCAGGCCAGGACGGCAACGGCTTCGACCTCGACGAGGTGTTCGGGTACGTCCAGTGCCGCGGCGCCCAGCAGCGTCGCCGGCGGGACCGGAGCCACCCCCAGCTTGACGGCCGCCCGGGTGACCCCCTCCATCAGGAGGGACATCTTGTCCGGGGTCCAGCCGACGACGTGCACGGTCAGTTTCGCCACGTCCTCGAAGGAGGCGCCGACCCCGGCCAGGGCCGTGCCGATGTTGAGGTAGCACTGCTCGACCTGAGCCGCGAGGTCGTCTTTGCCGACCGTGACGCCCCGGCTGTCCCAGGCCACCTGCCCGGCGATGAAGACCAGCTTCGACCCGGTCGCGATCGACACCTGATGGTAGGCATCGACTTCCGGCAGTCCTTCGGGGTTCACCAGGGTGATGGCCATGCCGACTGTCCTCCATTGCCGTGAGCTCCCCCGCGCTCGCTTCCGACGAGCCACGGCGAGGTCGCTCTCTTGTGGTTACTCAGGAACCGTAGGAGAGTGTCCACTGACATGGAAGAACGCACTTTTCGGTAACTGGGGAACCTGATGGTGACCAAGCAGTTCACGGGCTCGCCCGACGAAGCGGATCTACGGCGCGCCGATTCCCTCGGGCGGGAGATCTTCTCGGACGTCGCCAACAAGTGGGCACTCCTGATCATCGAGGCCCTGGGAGAGGACACCCTGCGGTTCGGAGAACTGCGGAACGAGGTCGAGGGCATCAGCCACAAGATGCTCACCCAGAACCTGCGCATGCTGGAGCGCTACGGCCTGATCGAGCGCACCGTGCACCCCGTGGTCCCGCCACGGGTGGACTACGCACTGACCGAGCCGGGCCGGGCCCTGCGGGTGACGATCGACGGACTGTGCGACTGGACCCACCGCTACCTCGGCCACATCGAGGACTCCCGCAACCGCTTCGACGGCGCCTGACGGGCTGCGCGGGGGCACGGTGGCTACCCTGGGAGTGGGGCCGAGGCGAGGCGTCCGGCGGGAGGCCCTCTGATGAGACGACGTCATCACTTCCACATCGACCACGCCGGGCACTCCGTCAGCGCCACCGTCCAGACCGGGCGGACCCCCGTCGTGGAGGTCCTCGTGGACGGCAAGGAGACGGGGCACCGGACGACCCGTGGTGACCAGCCGGTCACCGTGGACGTCGAGCTGCCCTCCGACCCGCCGATCGAGGTCTCCGTGCGCGCGACGCCGGGCCCTGGTACACCGCGGTGCGTGCTCCTGGCGGCCGGCATGGAAGACCGGGTCATGCCGCAGCGTCCCTACTGACGGCGCGCAGCGAGCAGAACGAGCCCGTCAGGCATACGCAGGACAGCATGGGCTCCCGCGTCGAGGCGTGAGCCCATGACCCGGCAGCGGTCGGGTCAGGTGGCGAGGACGAACGCCACGAGAAGCGTGAGGGCCACGGTCATGACCATGAAGACCACGTAGCGCGTCGGGACCGCGGGTGCTTCGCTTCCCGGCTGCCGGCGCTCGGCTTCGAGGTGGTCCCGCAGCAGTCTTCCGGAGGGGATCGCGCCGATGGTGAATCCGACCCAGGTGAAGGAGTACATGACCGCCATCTGCCGCGCGTTCCACGGCACGGCCCCCAGGCCGCCCAGCGTCGTCATCACAAGCAGGAACACGACGGAGACACCGGCCGCCAGGGCGGTTGGCCGGGGCGTTCTCAGGCAGCGCTGCACGCCGATGCAGAAGACGGACGTGGCGAAGACGGCCATGCCCACCAGCCAGCCGATGGGGAGTCGCGCGAGGATGTCGGGTCCTTTCGGATCGGGTCAGGGGGCTGCCGACGTGGCCTCCCCCTGACCCGGTCCCGGGTCTCAGGCCGTCACCGGCCGCACTGTCAGCCGAAAAGGTACGACAGCGTCGACGTGACCGGTGAGATCAGGTCGTGGCCGAACTGCGTGATCTTCGTGGCCACGGGAGCCACGACCTTGCCGCCCACCTTGCCGAGGGCCCCGATCCACTGGGACTGCCCGAAGGTGATGAGTCCCAGCGCGGTACTGCCGGCGGAGGACCAGAACTCGCTGCTGTTCCAGCCGTATCCGATGCCGGTGAGGATGGTGCTGATCCCCGAGACCGCGACGGATGCGATACCCAGGCCGAAGGCCAGGGGCTCCAGGACTATGGCGGCCGGCGGGAAGATCAGCCCGCCGATACCCGCGAGCGCGGACGCGAAGCCCAGGCCGGTGCTGAGCCAGTTCGTGGCGTTGGCCCACCACTTCACGTCCTTGTACCAGGGAACGTCGCCGCCCTTGACGGAGTCGTTGTCAGCGGTGTCGGCCGGAGACTTGCCCGCGTCCTTGGCGGCCTGTGCGTCCGCGGCCGCCTGCTTGGCCGCCGCGGCGAGCTCCTGCTGCCGCTTGTCCGCCGCGATCTGGTGGGCCTGGCTCGCGGCCTCGGCCGCCGTCCTCGCGTCCTGCCCGGCCTGCGTGGCCGACGCGTGGGCGGAAGCCGCCGATCCCTGGGCGGCGTTGGCGGAGGCCGACGCACTGCGGGCGGATTCGAAGGCGCGGTTGGCGGAGTGGTTAGCCGAACGCGCGGCGGTGCGGGCGGTGGCCGCCGCCTGGCTGGCCTTGTCGGCGGAGGCCTGAGCGTCCTTGGCCGACTGGTCGGCCGCATCGGCGTTCAGCCGCGCCTGCTGCGCGGAGTTGGCCGCCTGCGTGGCCCAGTCCTTGGCCTTGTTCGCCCACTCGACGGCCTCCGCGGCCGCGTCGCGGGCGACGGCCGCCGCCTGCTGGGCGCGTGCGGCGTCCTCCTGCGCCTTCTGCGCGATCTTCGCCGCCGCGGCGATCGCGCCCTGCATGGCAGCGATGTGGCTGGCCGAGTCGAAGTCGAGCTGCGCCGTTTTGAACTGGACCGAGGAGATGAAGTTCCGGCGCAGCCACGCCGGTCCCTCCATCGCCGCCTGGGCGTGGGCCCTGGTGTAGGGGCCGGCGTTGTCCGAGGAGAGGAGGGCGGCAGTGGCGACCGTGTCGTCCTCCCGCTGTGCCGCCTCGCCGGTGACGGTGAGGAACTCGTACAGGGCCTCCACGGTGCCGGCGTTCAGCGCGGCGTTGGCGGCCTTCGTGACCGCCTTGCCCGGGTTGGCGGCGAGGGCGCGCGTCACCGCCACGCGGGCTTCCATGGCGGAGGCCTGGACGAGCCCGCCGTCCAGGAACTTGCCCGCCGCGTCCGGGTCGCTGCTCCCCAGAGCCCGGGCCGCGGCATAGCCGATGTCCGGCGGGAGGGTCCGGGCGAGGTAGAGGCTGGTCTCCCGGTCGTCCTGCCGCTGGGCGAGCTGCCGGTCGGTGTCGATCCAGACGTGGATGTCGGCGTCGGCGCCGGACAGGGCGAACCGCGCGGCCTCGTGCGTCCAGGTGCCGTGGGAGGTGCCGATCACGGCGACGGCGGCCTTGCGGCCGAGCCCGGCCGCGAGACCGCTGTCGCCCGCCTTGAGGGCCGTCTCGGCCTGGGCGATGAGGTCCTTCGTGGCCTGTGCGGCCTGCTCGGCCTGGGTGCGCTTCTCGGCGTACGCGGCCCGCTCGCCCTGCTCGATCTGGGCGAGAAGCCGGACTTCCTGGATCGCCCGCTGGGTGTCCTGGTCGAGGCGCTGCCACTCGGCCTCTCGGGCGGCCTTCTCCACCGCGACGGCCTGGGCGACGGCGTCGGTGGCGGTGTTCGCGGCCTTGGTGGCCTCGTTGGCGAAGTCGGTGGACTTCTTGGCGTACTCCACGGCCTGGCCGGCGTACTGGGCGGCCCACTCGGCCGCCGCGGCGGCGTTGTCCGCGTGTGTCGCGGCGCTGTTGGCGGCATCGCGAGCGGTACGTGCCGCCGCCGCGGCCGAGTTGGCCAGGGCCTGCGCCGTGCCGGCGGCGTTGGTGGCGATCGTGGCGTTGGTGCTGGCGATCTCGGCCTGACGCTTGGCCTCGGCGGCCTCCGCCTGGGCCGCGCCGGCGGCACTGGCGGCGGCGGCCGAGGCGTTGGCGGCGGCCGCCGCGTTGCGGGCCGCGGACGCCGCGGCGTCCCCGGCGTTCGCGGCCGAGACGGAGGCCTTCGCGGCGTTGTCCGCGGCCGTGGCCGCACTGCGGGCCTGGGCCGCGGCGTTGCGGGCGACCACGGCGGCGTCCTTGGCGGCCTGCGCCTGGGAGGCGTCCTTGGAGGCGGCTATGGCCGCGTTGTAGGCCTGGGCAGCGGCGGAGCCCGCGTTGGCGGCGGCCTGGCTCGCGGCGGTGGCGGCGTAGGCGGCGCGCCGCGAGGCCTGGATGGCGGCGTGGGAGGCGACGGTGGCGACGCGGGCCGCGTCGGCGGCACCGGTGGCTGCCTCGCTCGCCTTGCGGGCCGCCTTACCGGACTTGATCACGTCCTGCTGCGCCGCCTGGGCCTCGGCGGCGGCCTTCTCGGCCGCGTCCTTGGCCTTGGCTGCCGCCTCGACGGCACGGGCCGAGGCCTCCTCGGCCTGCTTGGTCATCGCGTCGGCCTTCTTGCCCTCGCGCTGGACGACCGCGACCAGTTCCTGGATCTTCATGGACTCCTGGTCGCGGGCCCGCGCGATGTGCTGGCCGATCTCCAGGAACCACTCGACGTCCTTCGCGGTGCCGGACAGCGCCCGGGTCGCGTACTTCTGCACCTCCGGCCCCGCCTGGAAGGAGAGCTTGGAGACCTCGACCCGCATGTCCTCCAGGCGGGCCGTGTACTGACCGTCCAGCAGGAACGTCTCCAGTGCCCCCTGGGAACCGTCGGTCAGGGCGGTGTTGCCGACCCGGTTGACCGCCTTGCCGCCCACGGCCATCACCGTGGTCGTGGCGACCCGCAGGTCCTCCATGACGGCGGCCTTGAAGCCGCCGCCGAGATAGGCGGCGATGGCGGAGTCACCGCCGTTGATCGCGGCCGTGGCCTCGCGCCGGGACCCCTTGCCCCCACCGGCAAGCGACCTGATGAGGGCCACGCGGTTGTCCTCGGCGGTCTCCGAGGCCAGCTTCGTGGCCAGGAAGCTCTGGACGTCGGCGTCGGAGCCGGTCAGCGCCGCCGCGGCGGCGGCGCGGACGGCCTTGCCGCCCAGCAGCCACGCCTTGACGACCTTGGCCCGGTCGGTGTCGGGGAGACGGAAGGGATCACCGTCGCCGCCGTCCGGCGGGGGAACGGTGGCTGCCAGAGCGGCAACGGGATTGAGAACGAGGCTCGATGCGGTGACGGCAACCGTGGTGGCGGCAACAGCGCCGAGAACCCGACGCCGGCTCCAATAGATGGTGTCCAAAACGGCCCTTCGCTATCGGCGCCCGATGGCGCGCGTTATTCCTTCGCCGAGGCATGGGTGTGCCCGGCCGGTTCCGAGAGGATTGCTCCGTGACCATATGCAGCAACCGAGTGGTTGACCACACGTCAAATAGACCTACCGCACCGGGCGGTTGATTTGACTACCCCACCGAATCAGCCATTCCGGCACGTGTGCAGCCGCCTGAAGATGGCCTTCTTCATGTGAATCTCGGGTTCCGCACTCTCGGCACCCGGCGAAGGGAGTGACGCAAGTCACTCACCGCCGCCCTGGAGCGGCCTATTCCGGCCGCTAAAGGTTCATCAAATTTGTTGTGCGACTGTTGAGTTCCGCTCCGATCGATCAGCTACGATCCCGGTCGGAAGTGGGGGACTTCCCAGGTCCGGCATGGCTTGAATGAGTATGTCGCCCATTCGGAATCCGGCCTTCACATCCGTGTTGACAGCCGTTCCGGGTATCGAACCGGAACCGATGACAGGGACAGCAATGAAGGCACGCAAGACAATGCTCCGCGCTGCTGGCGCGGCCATTGCCGCCGGCACCCTCGCATGGGTCGCGGTGGGGAGCGGAACCTCCGGCGCTCCGGCCCGGGCGGAAGCCTCCGCCATGACGGCGGTCGCCGAGGACGGTCCGGGCTACGCCATCGAGGACTTCGGCTACCCGAACGCCGACAAGATCCTCGCGGAGCGGGGCATCACGCTGAAGCGCGGCGACGGGCACATCGTCCTCGCCGACTGCGGGAGCGCGACCGACCTGCTCGAGGTCTGGTCCCGCGCGAACGAAAAGATCTGCTTCCGCGTCACCGG
>NZ_JBEXKC010000017.1:0-1403 GCF_040609475.1 Streptomyces sp. NPDC004667
CAGATGTGGAAGCCCGGTAACGGGTGGAGCTGACTGGTACTAATAGGCCGAGGGCTTGTCCTCAGTTGCTCGCGTCCACTGTGTTAGTTCTGAAGCAACGAACGGTTGCTGGTTTCTAGAGCTAGAACACAACTACAGAGTGTGCTTGTTCGCTCGAAACCGATAGGGTTTCGGTGGTCATAGCGTTAGGGAAACGCCCGGTTACATTCCGAACCCGGAAGCTAAGCCTTTCAGCGCCGATGGTACTGCAGGGGGGACCCTGTGGGAGAGTAGGACGCCGCCGAACAATCTTTCAAAGGACCCTTGGTCCAGCGTTCAACGCTGGACCAAGGGTCCTTTTTGTTTTTTCACCTCTTTACGCCGAAGCGCGGCCATGGGTTGGTTGCGCGAGAATGACTAGCGGTACCCCGAAGACAGGAGTCACACCCATGTCCAACTCTCCCGACGATCGTCCGGAGCGCGAGCCTCGTCGCAACGACGGCGGTGACAGGGGCGGCTACCGCGGGGGCCGTGACGACCGTGGCGGTGACCGTGGTGGCTTCCGCCGCGACGACCGCGGTGGCCGTCCGACCGGTGGTGGCGGCGGTTTCCGCCGTGACGACCGTGGCGGGCGCCCCGCCGGCGACCGTCCCAGCGGCGGCGGCTTCCGTGGCCGTGACGACCGTGGTGGCGACCGTCCCAGCTACCCGCGCCGCGACGACGACCGTGGCGGCCGTCCCACCGGTGGTGGCGGCGGTTTCCGTGGCGGTCGTGACGACCGTGGCGGCGACCGTCCCTCGTACCCCCGTCGCGACGACCGTCCCAGCTACCCGCGCCGCGATGACGACCGTGGCGGTCGTCCCGTCAGCGGTGGTTTCCGTGGCGGTCGTGATGACCGTGGTGGCGACCGTCCGTCGTACCCCCGTCGTGAGGACGACCGTGGTGGGCGTCCGTCCTACCCGCGTCGTGACGATGACCGTGGTGGGTTCCGTGGCGGTCGTGATGACCGTGGTGGCGACCGTCCCAGCTACCCGCGCCGTGACGACCGTGGTGGGGACCGCCCGTCGTACCCCCGCCGTGACGATGACCGTGGTGGGTTCCGCGGTGGCCGTGACGACCGTGGTGGCGACCGTCCGTCCTACCCGCGTCGTGACGATGACCGTGGTGGGTTCCGCGGTGGCCGTGACGACCGTGGCGGTGACCGTCCCTCGTACCCGCGCCGCGATGACCGTGGTGGGGACCGTCCGTCGTACCCGCGTCGTGAGGACGACCGTGGTGGGCGTCCGTCCTACCCGCGTCGTGACGATGACCGTGGTGGGTTCCGCGGCGGTCGTGACGACCGTGGCGGTGACCGTCCCTCGTACCCCCGTCGTGACGACCGTGGTGGGGACCGCCCGTCGTACCCCCGCCGTGACGATGACCGT